>CAZJCO010000294.1:0-3707 GCA_964544375.1 uncultured Myxococcales bacterium | reverse complement strand
TGGCCTTGCTCAGGCGGCCGTGCTCCTGCACCGCGCAGAGAATGCGAATGTCCGCGGCGTCGAGCGCGTGCTGGTTCATCCTGGCTGCCTCTTCATGCGCGAAACCGCGGCCACCAAACCGCGGCCAGCACCCGCGGGGTGGCGCGGAAGTCGTTCACCTCGGCCGGCGCGAACGTATCCGTCAGCGCATTGGAAGCGCCGAACGCGCAAGTTCGCGCGCCCGGCCCCCGACGCCCGCGCGCGACCGGGCTTCGCCGCGACTAGCCGCGGGGAACCGCCTGGACCGTTACCGTTGCTCCCTGCGGCAGTCACGAGAACGGATCGAGCAGCCCGATGCCGCAATCCTCGAAGTCCCGGATGTTGCGCGTCACCAGAGTCAGCTGATTGATCTGCGCCGTCGCGGCGATCAGCATGTCCGCTTGCGTGCGCTGCTGTCCGTGCGCGGCAAAGCGACCCCTGAGCATGCCGGAGCACCGGGCAATCTCGGTTGTCACCGGGCAGATGCGGCAGTCGTCGCCGAAGAACTGCTCGATCCACCCTTGAATGCGCTGGTTCGGCTTCCAGGCGAGCCCGAAGAAGATCTCCTCGACGGTCACCGCGCTGACGGCGACCGAGGAGACGGAATCCGCCCACGAGAGGACCCCGGGATTCGGCTCGCGCCGGGCAAGCTCGCTGATGACATTGGTGTCAACCAGGAACGTCATCGAGGGTCTCCGCGAAGGCGTTCGCTCGATCCCGGCGCTCGCCCGCGGTCAGGACGTAGTCCTCCTCGTCGGCGATCCGGCGAAGCTCTGCCAGGCGCTCTCCCAGTGATGCACGCTTGCGCCCGCGCCATTCCTCGAACTCTCCCAGCGTCTCCCCGTCCACGACGGCGGCAACCAGCCGGTCCCGGTTGAAAATGAGCTGAGGCTCGCTCGCGGCGGACTTGACGACTGTCGAGAACCGCTGTTTGGCCTCCGAGATACTCCATCGCACGTCACAATACCTAAAAATGTCCAATAATGGCGTCTATTATAGACAGTATATTTAGACAGATAGGCGCTCGTGACGTCACGCTCCGACGATGAGTCCGCGGCGCCTGCGGACAGGATGGAACTCCGAACGCCCAAGTTCGCCCTGGGGCGGAGTATTTGGACCCTCGAGATGCGGGTCGAGAGTCAACGCGGGTGGTCGGCGGTCGGCCCTGCTCCTCAAGCCAGGCGGCGAGGCGAGGACATGCACGACGCGCCGGCCGCCGACCTTGTTGCATCGGCGGCGTCGTGCGGTTCTGGCTGATGAGGTTGCGGATCGTCTGCTCGGCCTGACCGGTGATCTGGCTCACCTGCTTCAGCGCGTGAGCAGCACCGCCGGCGCGAACTGGCTGACGAGCAGCCCCGCGGTCGTGCTGGGTGGGTTCATCCGGACCTCCGCCTCTCGATCCCAATCTTCGGGGCATGGTACGTCGGAGATCTCGTCCAGGATCCTCGAACAGCCGCCCACGATGCGCTTCGAGCCATCGCCCCCGAGCAGTTGCTGAACCGGCTCCGGGACGACGGCGCGATCGGGTTCGACATCGGCGTTCCCGGCACCAACCTCCTTGCCGCAACCGGCAACGCGACGGGATTCGACAAACTTGCTCTTGCGCTCCGCGAAGCCCGTATCGATATTACGCTTCAACTCGGCGCGTAGCGGGCGATCGCAGCCTTGAGATCGTCGTACTCCTCGCAGCCGAAGGTACACGCTTTGTCGAGCCGTTCGAGCTGCACTCGCGCCTTGGCGACGTCGCCCAGATCGAGGTAGAGCTCGCCGAGGTACTCGTTGGCGCCACGGTGCCTCGGATCGATCGCGAGCGCCTTGCGGTAGGCCGTCATCGCGGCGTCGAACTGACGTAGCTTGCGGTGGCTGAAACCGAGATAGTTCCAGGCGTCGGCATTGCGCGGTTCGGCACGCACTACGCCTTCGAGCAAGCCGACCGCGCGCGGGTACGTGGCGGCCTTCACTGCAGCCACCGCGCGATCATAGTCGGTGGAACTGGTCGAACGGGTCGAAGAGCTGCTCGACCCGGCGGCAAACGCCGCCGAAGCGAGGCTCAGTGTGAGCAACGCAGAAAGGATGATGCGGTATGACATCGGACGTCCTCCTTCATGGATCGGGCTGGCGCGGCAAGCACCACGCTCCGTAGTATAGACCCAGTTGCAAACGGGAATTATTCCGTTCCAAGTGACCGCGCCGACGCGGGCGGTCGCCGCGAAGGCCCGGCAGGTGATGGGTATCGGGATGAGTGACCTCACGATTGCCACCGACTACTGGCCTTCGGCTGCCGCGTTCGCAGTGTTTGCGGCACTGCACTCGCTCGGCGCGCAGGATGGGTTCAAGGAGCGCATTGCACGCCTGATTGGCCGCTTCGCGGTCGATCACTTCTGGCGACTGAGTTACTGCGTGGCAAGCTACGTGCTGCTCTACCAAGTCGTCGGCCGGTTGCACTGGGACCTTCACCCCGACGCCAACGTGTGGTTGATCGACTATCCGGAGTGGCTGTGGCGAGTGCTGATCACCCTCCACCTGGGTTCAATCGCGATGATCTACGGCGCCTTCGTGCAGAGCGACTATCTCGAATTCTGGGGCATCAAGCAGGCCTGGCGAGGCGTACTCATGCTGCTCGGTCGCACCCCCCCGGCCACCGGCAATGCGCTGTTCGGAAGCGAGCGCCTGGAGATCGCCGGCCTCTACGCCTGGGTGCGCCATCCCATGCTCGCCGGCGGATTGTTGTTCCTGCTCACCAGCGGGCCGTCGCGTAACAACCTGGTGTTCACCTTGCTCTATCTGCTCTACATGCTCGCCGGTGGCTACTACGAGGAGCGCCGCTTGCTGCGCGTTTTCGGCGAGCGCTATGCGGCCTATCGCCGTGAGGTCGGCGCCTTCGTGCCACGGCTGCGGCTCGGTGCGAGGGCGCTGCGATGATCTGGCCCGCGATCGAGGCGTTCTCCAACCTCTTCTATCAGCCGCTGGTGTTCTGGGGCGCGCCACTGCTGCTGGCACTGGTGGTCGAACTGCGCCACAAACGTTGAACTTCCGCACTTCTGCACGATGCTGTTCTTCGGTCCCGGCGGGGAACTGCTCGGCAAGCACCGCAAGCGCATGCCGACCGCGATGGAACGCCTGGTCTGGGGTTTCGGCGACGGCTCCACGATGCCCGTCTTCGACACCTCGCTCGGACGCCTGGGCGCGGTGATCTGCTGGGAAAACTACATGCCGACGCTGCGCATGGCGATGTACTCCAAGGGGGTGCAACTGTACTGCGCGCCGACTGCCGACGACCGCGACACCTGGACCGCGACCATGCAGCACGTGGCACTCGAAGCCGCTGCTTCGTGCTTTCCTGCAACCAGCTCACCCGCCGCGCCGACGTTCCGGCCGATTACGCCGCGATCCAGAGCGACGACCCCGAAACCGTAATCTCTCGTGGCGGCAGCGTGATCGTCGGCCCGCTCGGCCAGGTCCTCTTCGGACCGGTGTCGTTCTCGGAAGGCACCGGGGAAGGCGGCTGAAGGAACGCGCCGGTCGCCAGCAACGCCCACACGCAGCGCCGCCGGCCGCCATGGCGACGATCGAGGGGGCGGACCACGGCCTGCGCCTGGCGCGGCGGCCAACGGGCGATCGACCGCGGTGGGGTGGCCCTGCGAAAGTGGCGGGGGCGCGCGAGCGGCACACACGGAGACACCCGTCGA
>CAZJCO010000293.1:0-3786 GCA_964544375.1 uncultured Myxococcales bacterium | reverse complement strand
TTGGGGTTGGGCATCAGGCCGCGGGGACCGAGCACCCGGCCGAGGTTGCCGACCACGGGCATCATGTCGGGCGTCGCGCTCGCGAGATCGGACTCGTGGGCGCCGCCATCGAGGCGCTCTGCGAGGTGCGCGTCCGCGACCCGAGGCGCACGATGCAGGTTGGGGTCGGCGCCAACGACCCCGGCGTCGAAGCGGCCCGGACCTCCCGTGCGCGCACGGCCGCCGTCGAAGAGCCGCCGATGCTGATGTACAAGGACGACCGATTGCTGATGGAGACCTCGCGCCTCACCCAGTTCGGCATGTGGGAAGGCTACATCACCGCCGACGGTAAGCGCACCGAGGTGTCGATCGAGACGACCTACGGCATGCGCGACCGCTCCTGGGGAGTCCGTCCCGTCGGCGAATTTCAACCGGGAGTTCCGCAATCGGCGCCGGAGGTCTTCTGGATGTGGGCACCGGTCCATTTCGATGACTTCTGTACGCATTTCGGCATTTTCGAAGACCCTCGCGGACACCGTTTCTACACCAACGCAGCCTTGGTTCCCGCTCACGACGTGCGTGCTCCTTTCGATCCCCTCAGCGAGGAAGGACTCACGCGGATCGAGCAGATCGAACGTGAGATCGAGTGGGTCGCGGGTACCCGCCGCGCGTCGCGCGTACGTGTCAGGCTGCTGCCACAGCCGGGCGAGCCGATCGACATCGATCTCGAACCGATGTTGATGCTGCACATGCAGGGCGCCGGCTACGGCCACCCTGAGTTCGGCCACGGAACCTGGCAAGGGGAGTTGGCCGTTCGCGGCGAGTCCTGGAACGTCCTCGAAGAAGACCCCCTGCTTCCGCGCTCGATTCACATCCACCAACTGTGCCGAGCACGGTACGGAGGCCGCGAAGGAATTGCCGTCTGTGAACAAGTCGTCTACGGACCGCACGAGCCTTCGGGCTTCAAGGAACTTCTCGACGGCGCTGCCTGAGCCAGAGAATCGCCATCGAAACGAAAAAATCATTCTGCCGCATCTGTCAGGCCTTCTGCGCAATCGAGGTCGATGTCGACGACGGGCGGGTTACGGCGGTCCGGGGCGACGTCTCCGATCCGATGACCGGCGGCTACACCTGCATGAAAGGCCGACAACTAGCCCACCAGGTACACGGCCCCGAGCGCTTGCTGCAGTCTCTGCGGCGCTCGGACAAAGGCTACGAGCCGATCGCCACGCAAGCGGCACTCGACGAAATCGCGGCTAAGCTAAAGCAAATCATCGAACATCACGGACCGCGCGCCGTCGCCGTATACTGCGGTACCTGCGCCTACTTCAATTCGGCTACGGTTCCCGTCGTTCGCGCCTGGCTCGAAGCAGTCGGCTCGCCGTCGATCTACACCAGCCTGACGATCGACCAGTCGGCCAAAGTCGTCGCCGTCGGCCGCATCGGCATGTGGGGCGCGGGGACCCACAGTTTCAAGACATCCGACGTTGCACTGATCGTCGGCAACAACCCGCTGGTCTCGCATCTGGCGCCGCCGAGCGGCCTGCCCGGCTTCAACCCGAGCAAGTGTCTCGCCGACGCGAAACGCCGCGGAATGAAGATCATCTGCGTCGATCCGCGGCGCAGCGAACTGGCGCGGCAAGCCGACATCCATCTGCAACTCCGTCCCGGCGAAGACGCCACACTGCTGGCCGGCATGCTCAACGTGATCTTGAGCGAGGGGCTCCACGATCACGGGTTCTGCGACAAACACGTGGCGGGCTTGGACACGCTGGCAGCGGCGGTGAGCGACTTTTCCCTCGATTACGTCGCCGAACGCACGCAGCTGGATGGCGAGCGCATCGCTCGCGCAGCACGTTTGTTCGCGGCTGGACCGCGAGGCTGCGCTACCAGTGGCACCGGACCCGACATGGCACCGCACCCGGCGCTGTCCGAACATTTGCTGATGGCAATGAATCTTGCCTGCGGCCGCGTCAATCGCGAAGGCGAAGCGATCGACAACCCCGGCGTTCTCGGCGCCGCGGTACCTCGCCCCGCGCAGGCGATTCCCGGCCTGATGCTACCGCCGATGTTCCATTTGAACACCGGGGTGCGAGCCCGCGTGCGCGATCTCGAGCGTGTCTGCGACGAGATGCCGAGCACGACTCTCGCCGACGAGATCCTCATGCCGGGGGACGGACAGATTCGCGCGCTGCTCTGTCTCGGCGGTAATCCGGCGATGTCGGTGCCCGATCAAGCAAAAATCGCAAAAGCACTGGCCGATCTCGACCTCTTGGTTTGCGCCGAACTCGAGATCACGGCGACCGCCGAACTCGCCGACTACGTCATTGCCGCACGACATCCGCTCGAACGCGAAGACGTTACGCTGTTTTCCGACATGTTCTACGAAGCGCCTTATTCTCACTATACGCCTGCGCTGCTCGCGCCGAACGGCGAGACGATCGACGATTGGGAACTGGTCACCGGACTTGCCGCTCGCATGGGCCTCGATCTGCCTCTGCCCGGCGGCACGATCACCGCCGGTGCGAAGACCGACAAGTTCGGCGTGCTCGAACGCGTCGTCGCAGGTTCTCGAGTCCCACTGGGAGTGATCCGAGATCGTAACGGAGGCGGCGTGTTTACCAACGCGGAGATCCGTGCCGATGCCGCAATCGAGGGCATCGAGATGCGGCTCGAGGTCACGCCCACCGGCATCGTCGAGGGAACTCACCCACTGCGTGAAGAAGAAGCGGCCGCAAACGACGAGTTTCCCTTTCTGCTGGTCTGCCGCCGGATGCCGGAAGTATTGAACTCCGTCGGCCGGCGCTTTCCGCTGTCCCGCGAGCGCGCGCCGACGAACCCGGCTTACATGCATCCGCAGGATCTCGAAGTCATCGGAGTCATGACCGGCGAGCCGGTGGAAATCCGCTCGGCGCACGGAAGCATCAACGCGACCGCTCAGGCCAGCGAGGACCTAAAACCCGGCGTCGTGTCGATCGCCCACTGTTGGGGCGGTCTGCCAGGAGAGTCGGGCGACTCTGCGGGCGCAGGCGTCAGCACGAATCTGCTCGTCGCCGACGACTCCGAAATCGATCCGGTTACCGGAATGGCTAGACAGACGGCGGTCCCTGTCGCGATCCGCCGGATCGTGGTCAACCACGGTCTCCCTCCTACCGAAGCGTTTTAGTCGTACAGTAGGGCATCCGAGCGGCACGCGTCGTACCGCTCGGTCCCGCGACAGGCGATCTCGGCGACGCCTTCGAGATCCTCTCCTGCATCGATCGCCCGGCGCACGGCCGCACTGCCGGTAAGAAGGTCGATCGCCGGAACGTCGTCGCGAAACTCGTATGCCTCACGTCGCCAGCCGAAGTCTTGCGGCCACAAGCGGCGCACGGCGACCAGCACGGCAAGACCGCAGCGGTACGGCAAGAACACCCGACGGTCGGTCACATGAACTTGCGCCGCACCGCAGACTTGCCCCGCGAATTTGTGAAAGGTCGGCTGGATGCTGCAGGGGCGAAAGACCACCCCTGCGAGCCGATAATTCGACAGTTCTTCGGCCAGGGCGGCGCCGTCGACGAAGGGCGCGCCGAACAGTTCGAAGGGACGCGTCGTTCCCCGCCCTTCCGAAAGATTGGTTCCTTCGAGAAGACACATGCCGGGATACACGATTGCCGAGTCCAAGGTCGGCATGTTCGGCGAGGGCACCACCCACGGCAGACCGGTTTCGTCGAAGTAATCGCTGCGGCTCCAGCCCTGGCACGGCACGACCTCGAGGTCGCAGCCGATGGAAAACCCGCTGTTGTATAGGCGAGCGAGTTCTCCGAC
>CAZJCO010000292.1:0-3791 GCA_964544375.1 uncultured Myxococcales bacterium | reverse complement strand
CCGTGTGGCTTTATATTGACCGACCTGTCGGTCAATATAAAGCCAAACGGTACGCTTGTCAATGGAGCGGCTTCGGCGTCGCTAGAAAGGCCAGAGACGGGGGATCAGGAAGACCGAGATCGACCAGACGATGGCGCTCAGCGGCAGGCCGATGCGCAGGTAGTCGCGGAACCGGTAGCCACCGGGTCCCATGACCATCAGGTTGGTCTGGTAGCCGATCGGAGTCGCGAAACTGGCGACGGCGCCCATCGTAACGGCAAGGACGAAGGGCATCGGATCGAGCGGAGCGCCGCCGCTGCTCAGTTCCTGGGCGGTCGATACGGCGATCGGAAACATCAAAACGGCAGCGGCGTTGGCGTTCATGACGTTGGTGAACAGCATCGAGATGGCGCACAGCACGGCGAGAATGGCGTGCGGATTGGTACCGGCCCAATCGATCAGCCAGTGCGTTACGCCGACGGCGGCGCCGCTTTCCTGCATTGCTTTGCCGATGCCGACGGCCGACGCGATCACCAGCAAGACCTGCCAATCGACGCTGTGCAATGCGGCAGAGGCCGAAGTACAGCGGGTGAGGATCATCGCGCCTGCCGCAAGCATCGAAGCGTTGAGCATGCTCATGCCGCCGACCGTGACGGCGAAGACCATGAAGGCGAGGATGAGAAGCGAGATCCAGGCTTTCTCATGGCGTACGGGCGCGGAGTTCTCGACGCGCGAAACCAAGAAGAAGTCGCGGCTATTGCGGTGCTGGTCGGCAAAGGAAGCGCGCGCTTCCATCAGCAGGGTATCGCCGGCGCGCAGCACAATATCGCCGACTTTCTGACGGATGCGCTGGCCGCCGCGGGCGACGGCGATGACCGCGGCGTTGTAGTGGGTGCGGAATTGCCCCTCACGGATACTCATGCCGACGATCGGACAGCGGTCGGAAACGACGGCCTCGACCAAACTGCGGTTGGTGCGTTCGGCATCGAGTTTGAACACCTGGTCGGTGGCCGGTTGGAGGCCGCGGATTTTCTGGAGGTCGAGCACCGATTCTACGATTCCAGCGAAGACCAGGCGGTCGCCGTCGCGCAAGACGACGTTCGGAGACACAGCGGGAAGCACCTGGCCGTCGCGTTCGATCTCGATCAGGTAGAGGCCCGGCAGGTGTCGTAAGCCGGCCTTTTCGATGGTCGATCCCGAAAGCGAGCTGCCCTGCTCTACGACCATTTCGACGACGTATTGCCGGGCGTCGTCTTGCGGACTGATGACGGGCTTGCGATCGGGCAACAGCCAGCGGCCAAACACAGCGAGGTAGAGAAGGCCGCAAACGGCGCACGGTAGACCGACCCAGCTGATGTCGAACATTGCCAGCCCGTGTTCGGCGCCGAACTCCGAAAGAAGTAGGCCATTGACGACGAGCAGAGTGCTGGTGCCGATCAAGGAGCAGGCTCCTCCGAGGATCGAGGCGTAAGATAGAGGGATCAGCAGTTTTGAAACCGAGATGCGGTACTTGCGAGCCCAGTCGTGCACCACCGGAAGCATCACGGCGACGATCGGGGTGTTGTTGAGAAAAGCGCTCAGGAAAGCGACGGGACCGACCGTGCGCAATTGAGCGGAGGCAACCGAACGGGGTGTGCCGAGCAGGGGTTGGGCGACCCAGTGCATCGCTCCGGTCTCCCGCACGCCGGCAACCACGGCGAAAAGTACGCCGACGGTGATCATGCCGGGGTTGCTCGCGCCGGCGAGCATTTGCTCTTCGCTCAGTACGCCGAGCGTCATCAAGGTGACGAGGCCCGCCAAGAGCACCAGGTAGGGCGCCAAGCGGGTAAACGCTAGCAATCCGATGACCGCCGTCAATACGGCGAGCGTGATCCATGCGTCCAGTTCCATGACCGTTCTCGGTTCTCGTCGTTGCCGAACGTCGCGGGCCCCGACGCGCCGGGCGCCGCGACCCCCTCTATCGAGTATAGCCTAGAGGACGCCTCGATTCGCCGTCAACGGCGAGCATCGAATTGTCATTGACCGTTGGTGGCGCAGCCTGATAGATTTCCCTGTGCTGCGGCTTACCCGAAAGGGGGGCCGAGGGAGATTGTCTATGCGCCACCTCAAAGCCGCGTTGGGCGTGGTCGTGTTCCTGTCGCTGTCAGGCGCTCGGCCGGCACAGGCCGAGTTCTACATCTCTGAATTCATGGCCTCGAACCACCTTACGCTGGCCGACGAGGATGGTGATTATCCCGACTGGCTCGAGATCTACAACGCGTCGTCGTCGCTCGCCGATCTCTCGGGCTACTACCTGAGCGACGACGCTGCGCAGCCTAGCAAGTGGCAGTTCCCACCTACGCCGGTTCCGCCGTTCGGATACGTTCTGGTATTTGCTTCTGGCAAGAATCGTGCGGTCGCGGGCGCGCAACTGCACACGAACTTCAAACTGAGCGCCAGCGGCGAAGCTTTGCTGTTGGTTGAGCCGGACGGGGTAACGCCGGCGCACGCCTACACGCCCGCCTTCCCACCGCAGGAGTCCGATGTCTCTTACGGCTTGGCATCGGATCTTCTAACGCAGCGTTGTTTCTTCGATGTAACGCCGGCCGCGGTGAACGACGAATCGCGGCCTTGCGCCGAGGTCGAGGCGCCGGTCTTCGACGTGGACCGTGGGTTCTACGATGCGCCGTTCGACGTGACGATTTCCACGCCGACCGCGGGTGCGCAGATCTACTATACGCTCGACGGCAGCGAGCCGAGCGAAACCGGCGGTACGCTCTACACCGGGCCGATCCAGATTGCCGGCACGACGATCCTAAGAGCCGCGGCCTATCTTCCTCCGCTTCGTAAGTCCGATGCGATCACGCAAAGCTACATCTTCCTTGCCGACGTACTCACTCAGACGGGAGCGGGTTTTCCGTCGGCGTTCGACGACTACGCGATGGATCCCTTCGTGACTGCCGATCCCAATTATCACGATCGATTGTTGCAGGGACTTCGCGACATCCCGACACTCTCGATCGTCGCCGACGTCGACGACCTCTTCGGCCCAGAAAACGGTATCTATACGCACGGCGGCAACCATGGCGTGGCCTGGGAGAGGCCGGCTTCGGCCGAGTTGATTCGCGCCGATGGCGGCGACGAAATGCAGGTCAACTGCGGCATTCGTATTCAAGGTGGAGCAGGACGCGCGCTGAGTAAAAAGAAGTCCTTTCGCCTCGCGTTCAAATCGATCTACGGGCCGGCAGAGCTCGATTTTCCGTTTTTCGAAGACTCTCCGGTCGATCACTTCGACAAGATTCGACTGCGTTCGGGTCACAACAAGTCGTGGGCCTCGGGCAGCTCACGCGCTACATACGTCCGCGATCAGTGGATGCACGATACGCTCAACGATATGGGGCGGGCGAATCCTCACGGAACCTTTGTCCATTTATATCTCAACGGACTGTACTGGGGGCTCTACAACGCCGTGGAAAAACCGGACGAGTCCTTCGCATCGTCGCATTTCGGCGGCGACAAGGACGCTTGGGATATTCTGAAGGCGGGTGCGCCAAAAAACGGGACCAAGGACGCGTGGAATGCGGCCCAAGATATCGCCAAAGCCGGCGTCGAAGACCAGGCGGGCTACGACGGGTTGGCGCAGCTCGTCGATATGGAAAACTTTACCGATTACATCATCGCCAACTTCTACGCCGGCACTTGGGATTGGGACAAGCACAACTGGTTTGTCGGACGCCTCAACGTTCCTGGCAATACCTTCAAGTTCTTCAGTTGGGACGCCGAATATTCGCTGGACACGATCAATGCCAACAGAATCGGCATGCATACGTACG
>CAZJCO010000291.1:0-3792 GCA_964544375.1 uncultured Myxococcales bacterium | reverse complement strand
CGACGTGCACAGCGCACTCGCGCTCGCGCCTACACGCCGCCTCCGCGGCGCGCGAGCCTCCCGCCCCGGGGGGGGGGGCGCGCCCGAAGCCCCCCCGCGCGGGCCACCTCGTGCCAGGCACGAGCCGCACGAATGACTCCCTTGGACGGAACGCAACCGACGTTGAGGCAGTCGCCGCCGAGTAGCTGACGCTCGATCAAGGCGACGCGTGCACCGAGCCCAGCGGCGCCTGCCGCGCTGACCAGCCCGGCCGTGCCGCCGCCGATGACGACGAGGTGGTAGCGACCGGTCGGCGCGGGATTCCGCCAATGTTCCGGATGGACTTGTTCGAGCAGCCGGCGGTTATGTTCGTCGGCCGGTTGCATTGTGAAGGCGGACGCAGGCTCAGACATCGGCGACCTCCGTGAGTGCGGTTTTCGCCAAACGGGTGACGCTCGTCGTGACGGCGATGGTTGCGAGCAGTCCGGCGATCATGACGGCGTAATAGCCGGCATCGTGAGGCGTTGCCGCGCCGCTAGCAGCGGTCGCCACGTCGCCAGCGAGTTTGCCGTAGTAGACGTACAGCAGCGTGCCCGGCAGCATGCCGACCGAGGCTAGCAGGTAGTCGACGAAGCCCACACGCGTGAGTCCAAGGGCGTAGTTCAGAAGGTTGAACGGGAATATCGGCGAGAGTCGCAATAAGAAGACAAGCTTGCGGCCTTCGGCGGCGACCGCACGATCGATCGCGGCGAAACGCGGGTTGCCGGCCAGACGCCGCTCGATCGGAGTTCGCGCCAGGTAGCGGGCAACGAGAAAGGCGCCGGCGGCGCCGAGCGTGGCGGCGAAGAAGACATAGATCGTTCCCTCGACCAAGCCGAAGATCGCGCCGGCCGCCAGCGTCAGTAGCGATCCCGGGACGAACGCGACCGTCGCGATCGCGTAGGCCGCCGTGAAGACCAGCGGTGCCCACAGGCCGAGACCATCGATCCAGGACGCGACCCGCGGCAGATAGCCGCCCGCCCAGCGGCCGAGAAAGAGCAGCGCCAGGCCCCCGGCCAGCGCCAAAAGCAGCTTGCCCGCACGAGCACCACGCTTCTTTGGGATTTCTTGCCGAGTCATTCTGGTTCTTCACTCGAGCGTGGCCGGAGCGCCCGCCGGTTGATCCGGCGGGCATAGCAGACGCTCCCTCCTGGTCTGCCAACTCCTACGCGCGGGGCCTGCGAAAGTTATCCGCTCGGCCCAAATCCCGTGGGCTCGGCCCAGCTTAGTAGAAGCCGGTACAAACGACGACAGTTTTGCCGAGATCCATTACGCAGCGAAACGACGGGTCGTCGGGCGTCGTGATGATGCCGCTCGGAGACACGACAAACTGGCCGGAGGCGGTCTCGGGCGGCCCGAGCGACGATTCGGTTTGCCCGGAGATGTTTCCGTTGGCCGCGATGGTCAACGTTCCACGTTCCCAGCCGGCATCGAATCCGGAAATGATTCCGTTGACTTCCCAGGTGCCCGTTAGGTCCGACTGGGAGAAGTTTCCACCTTGCTTCATCATGACACCCAGATCGGTGGCGCCCCCGGGTAGCGTTTCCGACATCATGGAGACGGTTTTGTCCGAGTCCATGGTTGCTTCGAACAAGCTACTCGGGCAGCCGCTGCAAAGCGCCAAGCCGTTGCTGTTGAGGGCAACAGTACCGCCCGCGGGATCCGTCGAGCCGTCGGAATTGTTTAGCGTGCCCGACACGGTGCCGTTTGCCTGAATCGTCAGCGGGCCGTGCGACCACCAAGGCGCCCAAGGCACGGTTGCGAGAAGGTGGAGCTGCCAGGTCCCGGTCAGGTTGCTCTGTGTGTAATTGGCGGCCTGCTTGAGAAGAAGTACCAACTCCGTACTGCTGTCGTCCCAGGTGCTGGTTGCAGCCAAGACGGTTTTCCCCGCGTCGAGAGCCCCGCGGAAGTTCGCATCGCAGACGTCGCAACTGAGAATCCCCCCGCTCGACACGGAGAAGTTTCCGGCCAGGTTCTGTGGAACGCCGTCGATGTCGTTGAGCGATCCGCTGAAGCTGCCGTCGGGAAGCAGCGTGAACAGTCCGCGGCTGCGGTCCGGTGCACCGAACCCGGTTACGATCGAATGGATGCGCCAGGTGCCGGCGAGTTGCGAGGTCGCGTACGAGCTGCCTTTCTTGGTCAGTATCCAGAGGGCGGTGCTACCCGGCATCGAGGACGTCGTCGTACTGGTCGAGGTTGAAGTCGTCGTCGAGGTAGTGGTTACAAGACAGGGGCAGTTTAGAGCGACCGGTTGTCCGACGGCTCGCTTCAAGCAGACCAACGCGTCTGTCGCTCGGACCGGCAGCGTACCCTTGGGCGCGCAGATGCATTCGGGAGAGCAGGTGAGGGCACCGACTGCGGCTTTTAAGATGAACAGACAATCCGAAGCAACGACCGACGTTCCCGTGCTAACGGGCTGCGAGCAGTCGCCGAGGAAGGCCTGCGACGGTCCGGCGGTCGATAGTATCGCCGTGAGAAAGACCGCCGCCGTCAGTACGCTACGCCCGCGGTGATGCTTGTTCTGATTCCGTAGTTTCACGCAATTTCCCCTTCAACTTCGCGGACGCGAAGCGGTTCGCTCCAGGCCTTTATCGCCCGCTATCAGCAGATTGTTGAATCCCCCCGTCTCAACCGGCGGTCGGTGTGGTTCGCCGACCTGCTTTTCGTGGGCACCAGCCAAACACTTATTCATGCGACGTATGGACAGTCAACCCAACCGCCCGATGGGCAGACGCCGCGGCGCCGGATGCCCGGATGCTTGGAACAGGCCGGGTGCTGGGGTAACTAGATTTGTTCTATGGATCTACACTACAGCGCAGAATACGAGGCCTTTCGTGCCCAAGTTCGTGCCTTCCTCGACGAGGCGTGGACAGCCGAGGACCGAGCGGCCGCCGGTGAGGAACAACTGATCGGCGGCATTGCCAAACCGAGCGAGAGCGAGACGAGCTTCCGTTTGGCTGCGATCGAGCGCGGCTATCTCTATCGGGACGTTCCCCGCGCCTACGGAGGTTCGGAGCAAACCTTCGATCCGCTCAAGTCGGCCATCATCCGTGAAGAATTCAAAGCCGCGCGGGCTCCGCGCGAGATGATCGGTCAGGGACCGAGCATGCTCGTACCGACGTTGCTCGAGCACGGCAGCGAAGAGCAGAAACAACGGTTCGTGCGCGACACGATTCTCGGCCGGATCCAATGGTGTCAGGGCTACAGCGAACCGAACGCGGGCAGCGATCTGGCCTCGCTGCGCACCAAAGCCGAACTCGACGGCGACGCCTGGGTCGTCAATGGCCAGAAGATTTGGACCTCGAATGCCGAAACCTCCGAGTGGATGTTCTGCCTCGTGCGGACGGAGCCCGATGCTCCCAAGCACGACGGTATCAGTTATCTCTTGATCGACATGACGCTTCCGGGTATCGACGTGCGGCCGCTCCGGCAGATGACCGGTGAGAGCGATTTTAGCGAAGTCTTCCTCGACAACGTGCGGGTGCCGGCCGACTCGATCGTCGGACCGCGAGGCAAGGGATGGGCCGTCAGCCGTTCCACTCTGAAGGCCGAGCGCGCCTTCATCGGCGGCACGGACTTCGTGCGCAAGACCTTCGACGGCCTCGTGATGCTCGCGCAGGCGGTCGAGTTGCGCGGCCGGCCGGCGAGCCAGGAGCCAGGGTTAGGTGAGCGCTTGCGCGACGTGGGGAGGCGGCTGCTCGCCGCCGGGGACCATGGCAGGCGGCCGCGGACGGTGCCGGCGCAGGGGCCCGAGGGCGGCCGGGCGCGGCTTGG
>CAZJCO010000290.1:0-3847 GCA_964544375.1 uncultured Myxococcales bacterium | reverse complement strand
GCGCCGTGCGATGGGCAAGAAAAAACGCAAGGTCATGGAGGTCGAGCGCGAACGTTTCGTCACGCGGGCCGTCGAGCGTGGCCACAAGCGCGCCGTCGCCGAGCAGATCTATCAGCAGATCGAGACCTTCGCCCAATACGGATTCAACAAATCTCACTCTGCAGCCTACGCGCTGGTGTCCTACCAAACCGCCTACCTCAAGACGCACTATCCACGAGAGTTCTTCGCCTCCTTGCTATCGCTCGAGATGCACGACGCGGACAAGGTCTATAAGAACCTCGCCGATTGTCGTCAGCACGGCATTCGCGTGCTTCCGCCGGACGTCAATAGCAGCCACGATGATTTCACCGTGTGCGACGAAGGCATCCGTTTCGGTCTCGGCGCGGTCAAGGGCATCGGCGAAAAAGCCGTCGAAGCGATTGTCGGCGCGAGAGAGGAGGGGCCGTTCTCGAGTCTGCCGGACTTCTGCCTGCGGGTCGGCTCTCAGCACGCCAACCGGCGTATTCTGGAAGGCTTGATCAAGGCCGGTGCGTTCGATTCGATCGAGAGCTCACGCGCAGGTCTGCTCGCCGGTCTCGACGCGGCGTTGGCCTGGGCCACGCAGGTCGCGGCCGACCGAGACGCGGGACAAATGGGGCTGTTCGGCAGCGCCACCGGTCCGAGTCAGGAAGAACCCGAGCTGCCGGACGTGTCCAATTTCGACGAACCCGCGCGCCTGCGGGCAGAGCACGAAGTCGTCGGCTTCTACATTTCGGGACACCCGCTCGACCGCCATCAAGAAGACCTGCGTTTGCTCGCCGCCGTACCCATTAGCGAACTCGAGACGCGGGGAGACCAGGACGTCGTGCGGGTCGCCGGCGTCACGAACACCGTGCGACGCAAGAACAGTCGCCGCGGCGACCGCTACGCGACCTTCAACCTCGAGGATCTCGAAGGGGCGGTGGAAGTCATCGCCTGGCCGGAAGTATACCGGCAGTGCGAGGCGGCGATCGTCGGACACGAGCCGGTATTCGTTACGGGGAAGCTCGAACTCGGCGATGTGCGCCGAGTAGGGCGTACCAATGGAGAAGAGGACAGCGTCGAAGACGAAGCGGCCACGCCCATCGGCATGAAGCCGCAGATCATCGCCGACGAAGTAATCCCTCTCAGCGACGCACGACGGCGCAGCGCGCGCGTGATCGACCTGCGCGTCGACACCAAGACGATCGATCCGGAGCGCATCGGCGAACTCCGGCGCACCTTCGAACGCTTTCCCGGCGGCTGTCGTCCGAGTTTGCGTCTCGTCCGTGAAGGTGAGAGCGAGACGACCATCGAGCTGCCCGACAACCTCAGGGTCGACCCCAGTGACCGTCTGCTTCAGGAACTAGAAGCCCTTCTCGGTCCAGGGCATACGACGCTTCGGTGAACCACGCGGAGGGCCGAGAACGTGCCGTACTCGTTTGGGCCGGCCGCCGCGGCGACGAGGCCGACGCTTCGCTGGCCGAGCTGGCGATGCTCGGCGAGACGGCGGGCGTGGAAATCGTTGCTTCGCTCAAACAGGAAGTCCGGCGAGCGTCGGCAGCGACCAGGATCGGCAAAGGCAAGGTCGCCGAACTAGCGGCATTGAGGGAATCGCTCGACGCCGAGACCGTCGTGTTCGACGACCCTTTGACCCCCGCACAACGGCGAAATCTGGAACGCGAAGTCGGCGGCAAGGTACTCGACCGGAGTCAACTGATTCTCGACATTTTCGCCCTCCATGCGACCACCCGTGCGGGCAAGTTACAGGTCGAGCTGGCCCAGCTCGAATACCTGCTGCCGCGTCTCACGCGACAATGGACCCACCTGTCGAGAATTCGCGGCGGCGTCGGAACTCGCGGGCCGGGCGAAACCCAGCTGGAGTCCGACCGCCGCGAGGTACGCCGCCGCATCGGTCGGCTGAAAGCACGCCTGCGCGATATCGACCGCTCGCGGCGCCTCCAGCGCAAGGAACGCGAGGCGGTACCGTATCCGACGGTTGCGCTGGTCGGTTACACCAACGCCGGCAAATCCTCGCTGATGAACCGCCTGACCGGCTCGCGCATGCTCGTCGCCGATCGGCTGTTTTCGACGCTGGAGAGCACTGTGCGCGCGCTGGCGCTCCCCGAAGGAACCCGCGTCATGCTGGTCGATACCGTCGGATTCATTGCCAAACTCCCGCATGAGCTGGTCGAGTCCTTCAAGGGTACGCTCGAGCACGTGGCTTCGGCCGATGTCATTCTTCACGTGGTCGACGCCTCGCAGCGCGATGCGGAGCAGCGGATTTCCGTGGTCGAGCAGACCCTGGCCGAACTCGGCGCGGCTCGCAGCGCCGTCGTCTTGGTTTGGAACAAAGCCGACCTTCCGCCGGCCGATCCAGCGAGCTCCCTCGGCGGCCTGCGCGTCTCGGCGCGCAGCGGCGCCGGCTGCGACGAACTGCTATCGGAGATCGAGAGGCGCCTACTCTCGGGCTACGAGCGCGTGGATTTGGTCCTATCGCACGAGCAAGGCAGGCTAAGAGCTTGGTTGTACGAAAACGCTCGTGTAGTAGAGGAGGTGCAAGAGGACGACGGGCTTCGAATCGTCGCCTGGATGACGCCGAAGGCGAGCGGTCGCTTGCGGCAAATGCAGCGGCTCGCAAGCACCGACGGGAAGAGGCATCGACGCTCGGGCTGAAGATCGAGGCAAGAGTGCTCAACGTTCCTAACACCATCACCTTGCTGCGGATTTTCGCAGTTCCGGTCTTCCTTTCGCTGTTGGCCGACGGCGACTATCAGGTAGCGGTGATCGTCTTCATCGTTGCTGGACTGACCGATGCGGTCGACGGAGCCGTGGCGCGGCTGACCGACTCCAAGACGGAACTAGGCGCCCACCTCGACCCTTTGGCCGATAAGCTGCTGCTGGTAAGCGCGTTCATCACCTTGGGGATTCTCGGTGCTGTCCCGGTTCAACTGATGATTACCGTCATCGTACGCGACACCGTCATCTTGGGCGGATTCGTGCTCTCGGCAATCGTCGTCGGCCAGTCGATCCGGGTGGCTCCGTCGGTCTGGGGCAAACTGACGACTTTCGCGCAGATCGTCACCGTCTCCCTGGTGTTGGTCTCGCTCGCCGAGTGGCTGCCGGTCCCGCCATTGCTGCTGTCCGTGCTCTTCTTGGCGACGGCCTTTCTGACCTTCGCCTCGGGTATCGACTACGTCGTCTACGGTGTGCGCTGGTACCAATCGATCGAAGCCGGCAAGGCCGACGGCTAAGACCCAAGCTCGACGAAGGACGTCGAGCAGGGCGCGCCCGCCGCGTGAAATGCGCGTAGCTTGCCGCCGGCGTCAACCACCAAGATGGTCGAACTGCGCGTGCCGTAGCCCTCGGTATGAACGCAAAGACGGGCCAGTGGGCTAGGGTGGTCGGGGGATACGTTGTTGTCGTGATTTCCCAGAACCGCCGCAGTCGCGTGCACCAAGGCCTCCAGCGGCGGATCCGTCGCCAGCAACTCGCCCAACCGCTCGAAGTCCACACGCGCCGATGCCAGACGTGGGCAGTGTCCGTCGCCGAGAGGCAGATTGGTCAAGACCGTCAAACCGCCGGCAAGCTCGGTCGCCACGTGCGGGGGGTTGTCGCGAAGGTCGTTGTTAAGAAGGACGGCTCGCTCGAGGCCGGCCAGCAGCAAATGAAAAGGTCCGTAACTCGACAGGTCCTCGGCCTCGATGCGTTGCTTTGCGTCTTCGAGCGCGGCGACGCCAAGCGCGCTGGTGCAGAGAAGACCGCGAGAACGGGCTCCGGGCGCTACAGAAAGCGTTTCTCCACCGCGCCGATTGAGAACCGCGGCAACCAGGAAGGGGGGAGCCGTACG
>CAZJCO010000289.1:0-3856 GCA_964544375.1 uncultured Myxococcales bacterium | reverse complement strand
TTCGTGACGGTGGCACACACACTCGCGGCGCGCGCGGCCGGGCGGCCGAGGTCTCGCCCGCGGTGGCCCGCGAGCCAGCGGAGTTCCGCGGCGACCGCCGCGGTCCAACGGCCTCTCCGGAGCAAGTGACGTGCGGCAAACCGCATGCGATTTCGGTGGTAGCTGCCGAGGTATGCCGATCCCAATCCGCCGCTCGACATCGCCTCGACGTGTACCCCCTGCGCGGCAGGTTCGAAGACGACGCGCATCCCCAGCTCGCGCGCACGCAGACAGAAGTCGGCCTCTTCAAAGTAAACCGGATAGAACCTAGGATCGAAACCACCGAGCCGCCTCCACGTATCGGCTCGAAACGCGCACATGGCGCCCGTCACGTAGGGAACGTCCTCGGAACGCGCATACTCGGCGGACAAGCGCCGGCCTCTCCCACGGTGCTGGGTCAATCCGTTGGCCAAGACAAACGCGCCCGCGTGCTGGAGGCATCGGTGGTCCCGCTGGAACAGAGCGCCGCCGACAACTGCGACTTCGGGACTCGACGACAGCACGGTCACCAACGGACCGAGCCAGGTAGGATCGACGAAGCAATCCTGGTTGACCAGCGCGTAGACATGGCTTTCCGGTCGAGGCCAACGTCTCTCGACATCCTCTATTCCCGCGACCACCCCCGCGGAGAATCCTAAGTTGGCCCCCAAGCGGAGAACCCGCAGATCGTCGCCCGCAACCGCCTCAAGCCGATCGACGGATCCGTCGATGCTGCCGTTGTCGACGACCAGAATCTCCAGCGGCCGATAGAGCGTCCGGCGCAGTGTCCGCACGCAACGCTCGAGGACCGCGGTGCCGTTGAAGGCAACGACGATCGCCGTCACGCCCACCGCGCTCACGCGCCGGCTTCCCGCTGGTAGCGTGCGACCACCTGCTTCGGCTCGCCAATCTCTCGTACCCGCCCCTGCTCGAGCAACAAGGCACGTTCGCCCAGCTTCTCGACCAACGCCAAATCGTGACTTACCAGCACTACTGCGGTACCCGAGGAGCGTAGGGATTCAATCCGCTCGAGGCAGAGCGAACGAAACGCCTCATCTCCGACGGCGAGCACCTCGTCGACCAGTAAAACATCCGGCTCGGTTGCCGTCGCCACCGAGAAGCCCAGACGCGCGACCATCCCGGAAGAATAGTTTCGCAGCGGAACGTCGAGGGCGTCGCCCAATCCGGAAAACGCCACGATCGCGTCCCGGCGCGCTCGCAACCAGGCGCGCCTGCGCCCCAACAGCGTGCCGTAGAGCTCGATGTTCTCGCCGCCCGTAAGCTCGGGGTCGAAACCCGCGCCGAGATCGATCAGCGGGGCGACACGACCGTTGACGCGCACCGCTCCCGAAACGGCAGGGATGATGCCGGCCAGTGCACGCAGCAGCGTCGTCTTGCCGGCCCCGTTGGGACCGAGGATGGCGAACAGTTCACCGCGTGCCACGCGGAATGAGACTCCACGCAGCACGTCGATCCAACGCGACGCCGCTGGCGTTCCGCTGAGCGAACGCACGAACAGCTCGCGTAAAGAGCGGAGCCGGTCACTTTCGTGGCGCAGACGTACCGACAGATCCTCGACCGCCACGGCGTTTTTCTGCTCCGCCTTCACAAGTACAAGTAAAACCTCCGCTGCAGTCCGGCAAAGACGCTCCAGCCGAGCACCAGCACCGCCGACGCAACCATCACGGCCGCGGCCATCGTCGTAGCGGTCGGATCCTGCCCCGAATACAAACCCGATCGCAGTACCTCGAGCAGCCAAAACATCGGGTTTGCCCATAGAAAAATGCCGAGTTCGCGCGGAATCACGTCGGCAGGGTAAACGATCGGAGTCGCGTAGAACCACAACAGGAGGAGCGCATCGAAGAAGTAGCGGATGTCGCGCAGGAACAGATTGCAGGCGGACAACAGCAGCGTAAGACCCGCGCTGAAGGCGGTAAGACAGAGCAGCCCGGCCAACAAGAGCAGCGGATGAAAGCCGGGCCAGCAACCAGTCGCCGCCATGACGACCGGCAGCACGGCGACCGAAAGCATGAGATGAACCAGGTTCGCTCCAACGGCAGCCAGGGGAAACAACGCCGGTGGCACGTACACGCGGCGCAGGATCGGCGCCGCAGTCAGCAGCCCGTCCATTCCCTGAACGCAGCTGAGCGAAACGAAGCCCCAGGCCAAGACTCCCACGACAACGTAGAGAGGATAGTCCTGGATGCCAGAAAACACTTGCGAAAACACCAAAGTAAGGACCAACATCGAAAGCAGCGGATAAAGCAGGCTCCAGGCAAATCCGAGCACCGAGCGGCGATATCGGACCTTGACCGCCCGCGCCGTCAGCAACAGCAGGCAGTCTCGGTACCGAGCCAGCCAGAACAGCGCGGCCGCCGGGCTGCGCGCCTCCGGCTTCACCCTCGTGTCGCCTGGGAGACGCCCCACAGTGTCGCCAGCGCGATTGTCCAGTCCCGCGATACGGCTGCCTGCCGGCGGCGGCCAACGCGATAGGCCAGCTTGGCGACCAGGGCCACAGAAACCGCGATCCGAAACAATCCGACGGCGAGCCGGCCCGCGCGACGCCGCAAGAACCGTATCTGCCCACGGTAGAGCTGCTCGAGCGGCCAGTCGCCGGCAAGCTGCGTCGAGCATCCGCCGGGGTCGTCCACTTCGACCGAGCGAAGCCAAGCAATCCGCCAACCCCGCCGACGCAAGCGCCAACAAAGGTCTTCGTCTTCCTCGTAGAAAAAATAGCCCTCGTCGAATCCACAGACCGAACGCACCGCACGCGTTTGCGCCAGCATCGTCGATCCGCAAACCCAGTCGACTTCGATCACCGATCGGTCTTGCGTAACTGCCGCAACTTCGCCAACTAATCGCCGTGATCGCCAGCCGAGCAGCGCGGCCGACTGGTCGAGAGGCCCAAGAAATCGCATCGCCGGCGACCGCGGGCCGGCAATTCCCTGGGCCGTCGGAGCAAGCGCGGCGATCCCGCGGTCGCACTCGAAGGCTTCGAGCAAGCGCTCGACCGAACCGCGTCGCAAAACTGCGTCGCTGTTGAGAAACAAGAGGTATTCTCCTCGCGCAATCGCGGCTCCTTGGTTCGCCGCTGCCGCAAAACCGCGGTTGCGCGCGTTGCGAATCCACCGGACCACACGATCATCCCCCTCGCCAACCGGCGGACCCATGGTAGAACCGTTATCGACGACGAGGACTTCGTAGGGTACCCCCGCGCAGGCGCCTTCAATCGCCGCCAGAGCGCGCGCCGTAAGATCCGGCGTGTTCCAGTGCACCAGCACCACGGAAACCCGCACCTTCGTCGAGCGCGAGTCGGCCGGCGTCGCTTCAGCCATGACGCAGTGGCTCGGGGCCCGGCCAGCCGCCGTCGGGATTTCGTGCCGCCGCGGCAAATCCGCTTCCCCAGAACGACAACGCCAGCAACAGTAAGGGGAAGCGCGCCAACCAAATCGGTGCTCGCCGAACATCGCAGCGAAGAACCCACAGCAGCGAACGAATCAGCCGGGCCGCGCAGAGAAAGGGCACGAGTACGGCGTGCTCACTCACGGCGGCGCCGGACATGCCGGTAAGACGCCTCGCCACCGCCGACGTCGCCCCCAAGCGCCTCTGGTCGTTCAGCTATGAGGCAATGCCCCGCGGCGGGTCATAGCGCAACACGAACTCGCGCACGCTGCCCGCGTCACGCTCGAAGTCGCCCTTGAACCATTCGAAGATCTTCGAGAGTCGTAGGACTCCTTTGTCTACCTCGTAGCGGTTGCGCTTGGGGTCGGCCAAGAAGGCTCGCATCTGCCGGTCGAGCTGGTCATTCAGGTCGGCGGCAACGAAGGCTTCGCCGCGA
>CAZJCO010000288.1:0-3905 GCA_964544375.1 uncultured Myxococcales bacterium | reverse complement strand
ACATCGCCATGATCGACTGGGCCGCACGCTCCGCTTTGATCCCAATGCTGAGCGCTTCGTCGGCGACGACGAGGCCAACCCCCTATTGGCTCGCCAGTACCCCGGAGGCGAATGGGCGAGCCCCCGTGCGGCAAAACCGATTCCGACCGCCCGGGCGGCATCGAGCCAGCGGCTGGTGTACAGCAGTTCGGCGGCGCGCTGGTAGCCCACCGCCAGCTGTAGCAGTAGAGAGCTGCCCGCCTCGGGCACGATACCGAGCGATACGAAGGGCGCGCGCAGGCGCGCGCTGTCGGCGATGTAGACGATGTCGCAGTGCAGGAGCATGGTGACACCAATGCCGACCGCGACACCGCCGACGGCGGCGATCAGCGGTTTGTCGAAACTCGCCAAGCGATCGATGAAGGGGGTAAATCCGTGCGGCTGGTCGTCGTCGTGTTCGATGCCACCCATCTCGGCCAAGTCTTGCCCTGCGGTGAACGTGCCGTTGCCGCCGGTTACCAGGGCGACGCGCACGTCGTCGTTGGCTTGCGCGTCGGCCAGTGCATCGCGTAGGTCGTCGTACTGCTCGTCGTTGAACGCGTTGCGGCGTTGCGGACGGTTCATCGTCAGGATCGCGACGCCATCACGGACTTCCTCGGTGACCGTCGGTCGGTTCATTGGCCCTCGTTTCTTGCTACCCGTTCGGGTTTTCCCGACCAGGTCCAGGCGACGCTCGTTCGGCTCACTCCGAGCATGGTTCCGCCGAGCGCCTTCGGATGAATGAACAGCATATCGGGCGCCGCGCCATCGCGCGGCCCGCTCCAATCGCCGTCGGCATGCTCTATCAGGCGCTCGCGCAGTGCCGCCGTGTCGCTGCTTTCGGCAAAGCACATGTAGAGCGAGGGACCGCGCTTGGCAAAGAAGCGTCCCATCGTGTTGGCCGGTGTTCGCGGTGTGATGGTTTCGAGTCGGTCGAGACGGTCCCGGTGGAACAAGGTGAGAATTCCGTCGTAGCCGTATTCGGCGGAGACGATCGGTGCGAAGCAGTCTTTGCGTAGGCCGAAGAGTTCGGCGATGCACTCGCCTGAGACACGGGCATCGCCGTGCAGGTGGGTGACCTCGTAGAGAAAGTCGACCAAGCCCGCGGCGCGACGTTCGCGCTGGGCAGAGACGACGATGCGCAGGCCGCCGACGCCGAGCGCCTGCGGACTGAGAAACAGTTGATCTGCTTCGCGCTCGCCGCGAACGCCTCGGCTTTCCAGGTGTCGCAGCAGTTCCTCGAGGCGCGCTGTCGCGACCCCGGCGGCGAACAAGCCCGGGCCGTTGGCCTTGAGAAAGTCCGCGACCGGGCCGCTGCCGTCGGCTTCGAGCAGCTCGACGTAGCTGTGGCCGAGCGCCAGCGTGCAACGGTGAGCGCCGAGCAGGGAGAGGCGATCGCGACTCTCGACTTCGGCCCCGAGAAGCCTTTGGTAGCGCTCGGCAGTTGCCTCGCGGTTCCTGACGACGGCTTGGATGCGATCGACGCTACTGAGCATGTCGCCTCTTGTATCGCACGAACCGAATGCCCAGGACAGACCGGCAGCAAACATGAATCTGCGCAGTAGTTACGGAAGAAAAGAAGCGGGGACCGCCAGCCCAAAGGCTGGGATCCCCGCTTGGTCGTTTAGCTCCGGTCCTGATGGCCGGGGGTTGTTTGGTTCAAGGCGTTAGTCGCAGGGTTTCTCCCGCTCTCCGCACTCCGAGGCCTTGGCGGCATCGCGCACGATGCGTCCTTGCGCCGAGTCGATCAGGCGATGGCGCCGGAAACTGCGCACCTTATCGACCACGCAACGGACGTACTTGCCGTGGTTCTTCCACCGTACGCCGTCGGCATCGACCTCGCACGGGCAAAGTTGCCGGATCGCGCAGCCGTGGCGATTGGTGACAGCCCCGTCCTCGGTGTCCGGGCACAGATCGCAGGCATCGCCAGCGCCGTCACCATCGGCGTCGGCCAGCTGGCCGTCGGCGTTGGCATCCACCGGACAGTTGTCGTCGGGATTGAGCACGCCGTCGTCGTCCTTGTCGGAGTCGCAGGCGTTGCCGATGCCGTCGCCGTCGGTGTCTTTTTGCGAAGGATTCGAGACGTCGCGACAGTTGTCGTCGTCGTCGAGCACGCCGTCGCCGTCGTTATCCCCGAGCGTCGGTTGCGGATGGCCGCACACGCTGTCCTTGGCGTCTCGGATCGCCTGGCGCGCGTCATCTTTTGTCATCCGTCCCTTACGGACGAACTTCTTGATGGCTTTCTTCTTCACGCACTTGACGTACTTGCCGTGGTTCTTCCAGGCGACATCCGGTTCGGGGCCGTCGCAGGGACAAAGCTGGGCGAGGGTGCACCCGTGGCCGTTGATCGCCGCGCCCTGCGGATCTTCGTCGCATTCATCGCAGGCGTCGCCGACGCCGTCGCCGTCGCCGTCGGATTGATCGGGGTTGTCAACGCGACGGCAGTTGTCTGCGTCGTTGGCGATGAGATCGCCGTCTTTGTCCGGATCACAACGATTGCCGAGCCCGTCGCCGTCGATGTCACCCTGGGCGGGGTTGAACTTGGCCGGGCAGTTGTCGATGACGTCCGCCACGCCATCGCAATCGGCGTCCTGCGCGAGCGCCGGCAGCGCTAGCAGTCCAACGAAAAGCAACGCTCCGCCGAGCGCTAGCGAAAGCTTAAGGTACCTGTTGTTTTTTTTCATCGCGTTACCCCCCGCGAATGCGTCTGCGACTCGGCTGCAGGACCGTGTCTGATGGGTCAATCAGCGTCATTTTGGCGCCACCGGGGGGCCCGGTCAAGGGAGTTTTTGTCAGCCTCTGTTGCTCCCGTGGTGGCATTGCGTATTCTCAAGCCGGCATGAGGAGGCTAGTACCGATGAGACAGGAAGCAGACCAACGGTCAGTCCAGGCAAAGCTTTGGAAAACGCTACTTTTTGTCGCTTTGGTCGGTGGTTGGGCGGCAGCGGGGGCTCAGGCCGGCGAGGGCCCGGCCGCGGTCGCGACCCTGGCCGGAACCGCCGGCAGTGCGGTCCACGGACGCGTGGAGTTCACCCCGGTCGAGGGGGGGGTGCGCGTGGTCGCCGACGTCTACGGCCTGGCCAGCGGCAAACACGGCTTTCACGTTCACGCCAACGGCGATTGCAGTGCGACCGACGGCAGCTCGGCCGGTGGCCACTTCAACCCAGCGGGCGCGAGCCACGGCGGGCCCAAGGCGCGAGCCGGAGCGAGGCACGTCGGAGATCTCGGAAACCTGGTTGCCGACGAGGCGACCAACGCCCATTACGACCGAGTAGACGAGCTGATCGCGCTCGCCGGTGAACACTCGATCATCGGCCGCGCCGTGATCGTCCACGCCGGCGAAGACGATCTGCAGAGCCAGCCCAGCGGTGCGGCCGGGCGTCGCCTGGCCTGCGGCGTGATTGGCGTGGTCGGCCGTTAACCTCTCGGCGCGCGAGGCAAAAGAAACGTTCGAGTGAAGGGAGTCGTTGCAGCCGGTCACGAAGCCGTTGCCGCGGCAGCCTGCGACGTGCTTGCAGCCGGCGGCAACGCTTTCGATGCGGTCGTGGCGGCTGGTTTCGCTGCGGCCGTCGCCGAGCCCGCCCTGACGAGTTTGGGGGGCGGCGGTTTCCTCTTGGTTCGAACGGCCAGTGGCGAAGCGACGCTGCTCGATTTCTTCGTCGACACGCCCGGGCTCGAAGCCGTCGCTGCGGCCGGCGAACCGCACTTCGTGCCGGTGACCGTGCGATTTCCCTTTTCAGACCAGGATTTCAACGTTGGTCGCGCTGCGGTTGCCGTGCCGGGAACGCTGGCGGGCTTACTGCACGCCCACCGCCGCTTCGGTTGCCATCCGCTTCGACAGGTTCTTGCGCAGGGGAGTCGCCTTGCGCCTCGCGCGGGGAAGAGTT
>CAZJCO010000287.1:0-3910 GCA_964544375.1 uncultured Myxococcales bacterium | reverse complement strand
GAGGGCGGCCGCGGGGGGGGCGGATCGGGGGATCGTGCCCTCGGACAACCCCCGCAGCGAGGAGCCGCAGGCGATCATTGCCGACATCGAACCGGCGGTGCGCGCAGTGTTGACGCCGGCAGCCGACACGAGCGCGTCCCGCGGCTACCTGGTCGAGCCGGATCGCGCGCGGGCGATTGCGCTGGCTATTGCCGCGGCCGGGCCTGCCGACGTCGTGCTGGTCGCCGGCAAGGGACACGAGGATTACCAAGAGGTGGCGGGCGTGCGCCACCCTTTTGACGACCGGCAGGTCGTCGCCAGGATATTGGCCGAGCGGTGACCGCGGCAGAACTTGCAGAAGCCTGCGGCGGCAGGCTGTCCGGCGCGGTTGCGGACGATTGGCGCCTGGGCAGGGTGACGAGCGACAGCCGTGCGACGCAAGCCGGCGACGTGTTCGTCGCATTGTGCGGCCCTCGCTTCGACGGAAACGACTTCATCGACGACGCCGTTTCGCGCGGCGCGAGCCTCGTCGTATGTCTGAGCGGCCGTGCGCTCGACCGCCGCGGGGTAGCCTTCGTCGAAGTCGAGGATACGCTGCGGGCGCTCGGCGATCTGGCTGCGGCCAAACGGCGGCGCTTCGATCTTCCGGTGATCGCGATTACCGGCTCCAACGGAAAGACCACGACGAAGGAACTCCTTCGCAGCGTGCTCGAGCAGGCGCTGGGGCCGGAATCCGTGCTGGCGACGCGGGGAAACTACAACAATCTGATCGGTCTGCCGCTGACGCTTCTCGGCCTGCGCGAGCAGCACCGAGCGGCGGTCGTCGAAATGGGGATGAACGCGCCGGGAGAAATCGCCCGCCTGACCGAGATTGCCAGGCCGAGCCACGGGTTGGTTACCTGTGTGGCCGAGGCGCATCTGGGCGGTCTCGGTAGCCTCGATGCGATCGCTAAAGCCAAAGGCGAACTCTACGTTGGGCTGGCCGAGACAGCGACAGCGATTTTCAACCGCGACGATCCGTTGGTCGTGCGCGAAGTGCGCCGCTTTGACGGTGCCAAGCTCGGTTTCGGATCGGGTGGCCGCGTGCGCGCCGGACGCGTCGATGCGCTGGAACTCGATCGCTGCCGTTTCGAACTGATCTACGGTGAATCGTCGCTCGACGTCGAACTCGGGCTCGGCGGTCGTCATAATGTAACGAACGCTGTTGCCGCGGCGGCCTGCGCGTTTGCTCTCGAAGTCGAGGCGAGCGTCGTCCGGACCGCTCTGGGCTCGGCGTCTTTGCCACCGATGCGGCTCGATTGCCGGCGCTTGGCCAACGGAGTCGTTCTCGTCGACGACGCCTACAATGCCAACCCGGCGTCGCTACGGGCCGCGTTGGCAGCGATGCGGGACGGGGCGCGGGGCCGTGTGCTGGTCGTGCTGGGCGACATGCTGGAGCTGGGCGGGGAAGCCGAGCGAATCCATGCCGAGAGCGGCCACGAAGTTGCGGCCTTGGCTCCGGCGCTGTTTTGCGCGCTCGGCGACTTCGCCGAGCATCTGATCGGCGGTGCCGTTGCGGCCGGTCTGGATGAGAGTGCCTGTCACGTGGCGAGCGACCATCTCGAAGCGGCGCGGATGGTCGCCGAACGTTGGAGGAAAGGGGATACGGTGTTGGTGAAGGGCTCCCGCGGGGCGGAAATGGACCAGGTCGTGCGCGCACTCGCGCAACGAGGAGAGTCGTGATCTACCACCTGCTCCTGCCGCTGGCCTCGGACTACTCGGTATTCAACGTCATCCGCTACATCACCTTTCGCGGGGTGTTGGCGGCTCTGGCTGCGCTGACGATTTCTTTCGTTTTCGGGCCGTTGCTCCTGGCCAGATTGAAAGCCGGTCAAGTCCGCCAACCGATCAGCCAGTACGTTCCCGAGGGGCATGCCGCCAAAAAAGGAACGCCGACGATGGGCGGCGTGTTGATCCTCGCCTCGTTGCTGGCCTCGGTGTTGCTCGTCGTCGATCTCAGCAACCGCTATGTGTTGATGACCACTGGAGTCATTTTTGGCTACGGCGTCCTCGGCGGGATCGACGACTGGCTCAAGGTGAGCCACGGCAAGAACGCGGGTCTTTCGATTCGCACGAAGCTCCTGTGGCAGGTGTCGATTGCGACGGCCGTAGTCGCCCTGCTGCTCAGCGGCGGCTTCGACACGACGCTGTCGGTACCGTTTTTCAAGAACGTCCGTCCGGACCTCGGCTGGCTCTATCTGCCGTTCGCCGTACTCGTGATCGTCGGCGCTTCCAACGCGGTCAATCTCACCGACGGCCTCGATGGACTGGCGATCGGGCCGGTGATGACCACCGCCGCGACCTACGCGATCCTCGCCTACTGCGCCGGCCACGCCAAAATAGCGTCCTACCTACTGATCACGCCGGTTGCCGGCGCCGGCGAACTGGCCATTGTGTGTGCGGCCATGGCGACGGCAAGTCTCGGCTTTCTCTGGTTCAACGCGTATCCCGCGCAGATGTTCATGGGCGACGTCGGCGCGCTCGCCCTCGGCGGCGGTCTCGGCGTCGTCGCCGTGGTATCGAAGAACGAGCTGGTGCTGATGCTGGCCGGCGGCGTCTTCGTCATCGAGGCGATGTCGGTGATTCTGCAGCTCGGCTCGCTCCGTTTCCGCGAGAAGAAGGTTTTCCGAATGGCGCCGATTCATCACCACTACGAACTCAAAGGCTGGCCCGAGCCTCTGATCATCGTGCGTTTCTGGATCGTGTCGATCATCTGCGCGTTGATGACCCTGGGCACGCTCAAGCTTCGTTGAAGGACCGGCCGCTAGAGCGCCTCGAAGGCCGCCGCGTGATCGTCGCCGGGCTCGGCGCCAGTGGCCGAGCGGCGGCGGCGCTGCTCGAACGTCTCGGTGCCCGGGTGCTGGTCTTCGACGACGCACTGCCGGCGCGCCCGGCGGCCGGCGGAGAGCCGCAGACGGTCGACGCCGAGACCGCGCGCACGCAGCTCGGCGAAACCGCAGCGGTGATCGCCAGCCCGGGGATTCCCGCGTCCCATCCGCTGCTGGCCGCGGCCAGCGCGGCCGCGATTCCGATCCTGTCGGAGATCGAGCTGGCCTCGCGCCATCTCGAGGTTCCCCTGCTGGCGGTTTCGGGGACCAACGGCAAGAGCACGACGGCCACGCTGCTGGCGCGCATGCTCGAAGCTGCCGGCCGCCGCGTGTACCTCGGCGGTAACATCGGCGATCCCTTGGCCAACGCCGTCGGCCGTGCGCTCGACTGCTGCGTGGTCGAGGTGTCGAGTTTTCAGCTCGAATGGGTCGAGCGTTTTCGACCGTCGATCGCCACGGTGCTCAACCTGACGCCGGATCACCTCGACCGCCACGGCGACATGGAACATTACCGCAGGCTGAAGCTGAAACTGCTCGAGTCGATGGACGCAAGCGGGCGCGCGGTGCTCGGGCGAGACCAAGGTTGGTGGCGCGCGGAGCAGACGTCGGCGTTGCGCGCAGCGATCAGCAGCTTCGGCCGTTCGCCGCTCGAGGGACCGGGTATTCGCTACGATGCGGCCAGTCGCCGACTGCGCGCGCACGACGGCTGGCAGCTGCGTGCAACCGGCTTCTGGCCGCTCGCGCCGCACGATTTCGAAAACCTCGCGGCGGCCGCGGAGATGGCGCGGCTGGCGGGCGTTCACGCCGAGGCAGCCGAGCGGGCCGTGGCCGAGTTTGCAGGCCTGCCGCACCGTCTGTCTTTGGTCGCGCGCCGCGCCGGCTTGGAGTTCTGGAATGACTCGAAGGCGACCAATCCGGGAGCCTCGCTGCGCAGCATCGAGGCACTCGCTCGGCCAGTCGTATTGCTCGCCGGCGGGGGCGACAAGGGCACCGACTTCGCCCGCCTCGCGCCCGCCGCCGGTCCATCTCGGCTGCGGGATGTCTACCGCGGCGCCGGCGTCTCC
>CAZJCO010000286.1:0-3983 GCA_964544375.1 uncultured Myxococcales bacterium | reverse complement strand
GTGACCGCACACACCACACTCGCGTGACCGGCCCCGCGAGGCGCCCCCCCCCCGCGCTCCCCCTGCGCCCGGCCGGCTCGCGGTGCTCGCCCCTCACCAAAACCCCGCCGTTTGCGCCCCGCAGGCGCCGGGCTTAGCCTCTTCGGACCCGGCGACAGCATGCCACGGTCGATAAGAGTGATCCGAACGAACACGAACGTCGTACCAAGAAGTGGGCAAGGGAACGCGGCACGCGCAGTGACCACCGCTTATATTTCGGCGCTTCTGTGTTTCTTTGTGATCACTGGAGGCACGCGCGCTAACGGCTTTTCGACGGAGGGGGAGACAAGCATGAAGCTCAGCAGCACCGCGTTCGCGCCTGGAGGAGCGATTCCGCGCAAGTTCACTGGCGAGGGAGAGGACCTGTCTCCCGCTCTTGCCTGGTCGGACCCGCCGCCGAGCACCAAGGAATTCGTTCTCATCGTCGATGATCCCGACGCACCGACGGCCTCGCCCTGGGTCCATTGGGTCGCCTACCAGATCGCCGCCGAGCGCCGCGGGATCGACGAAGCAGCGACCGACGGATTCTTGCAGGGCCGCAACGACTTCGGCGAACGCGACTACGGCGGTCCGATGCCGCCCAAAGGGCACGGCACGCATCACTATCATTTCACCCTCTACGCAATCGACACGATCCTGCCGGCCGACTCGGGGCTGACCAAGAACGAGGTGCTGCGCTTGATCGAAGGCCACATTCTCGCCCAAGCCGAGCTCATCGGAACCTACGAACGAAAGTAGTTCGGCCGGCCCGCGGCTTGGAGCCGCGCCGCTCAGCCCCGGTCGCGCACACGAGCCCATGCATCGCGCAAGGTTACCGTCCGGTTGAACACCGGCCGCCCGGCATCGGTGTCACGATCGACGCAAAAGTAGCCCAGTCGTTCGAACTGAAAACGCCCCCCTTCCTCGGCCGAAGCCAGGCTGGGTTCGACCACGGCGTCTCGTAAGATCTCGACCGAAGCCGGGTTCAAGTTCGCGGTGAAGTCTTCGCCTTCGACCGTCTTCATCGGATCTTCCCGATCGAACAGACGGTCGTACAAACGAAGTTCCGCGGGCAGCGCGTGAGCCGCGGACACCCAATGCAGCGTACTCTTTACCTTTCTGCCATCGGGCGCGTCGCCGCCGCGCGTGGCCGGATCATAACGGCAACGCACTTCGCGGATCTCGCCGCTGTCGGGGTCCTTGTCGATCCCCGTGCAGGTCACGAAGTAGGCGTAGCGCAAGCGCACTTCGCGGCCGGGAGCGAGCCGATAGAATTTACGCGGCGGATCTTCCATGAAGTCGTCCCGCTCGATGTATAAGACGCGCGAGAACGGCACCGGACGGGTCCCGGCCGAGGCATCTTCGGGATTATTGATCGCCGATAGTTCTTCTACTTGCTCCTCGGGATAGTTCTCGATGACCAACCGCAGTGGTCGCGCGACCGCCATCACTCGCGGCGCGCTGCGGTTGAGTTCGTCGCGCACGGCCGCTTCCAACTGGGCAACCTGTACCGTGGTATCCCGGCGCGTGAGCCCCACGGAATTGCAAAAGGCACGAATCGCCCCGGCCGGGTAGCCACGGCGCCGCAGGCCGCAGAGCGTCGGCATGCGCGGATCGTCCCAACCGGAAACGTGCCCCTCTTGCACCAAGCGGCGCAGGACACGCTTACTCAGGGCGGTGTACGTAAGGTTGAGGCGGGCGAATTCGATCTGCTGTGGATGGGCCGGCACGTCGAGTTGATCGAGGATCCAGTCGTAAAGCGCCCGGTTGTCGGAGAACTCGAGAGTGCACAAGGAGTGGGTAATGTGCTCGACGGCGTCCGACAGGCAGTGGGCAAAATCATACATCGGATAGATGCACCAAGCGTCTCCCGTGCGGTGGTGATGAGCGCGCTGAATCCGGTAAATCACCGGATCGCGCATGACGATGACGGGAGAACTCATGTCGATCTTCGCCCGCAGCGTACGCGAGCCAGGTTCGAATTCCCCTGCGCGCATCCGTTCGAACAAGTCGAGGTTCTCCTCGACCGAGCGCTGACGGAAGGGACTCTCCTGCCCTGCTTCGGTAAGGGTCCCGCGACGCCGGCGAATCTCGTCGGCGCTGAGGTCGCAGACGTAGGCCTTGCCCTTGGCGATCAGCTCGCAGGCGAAGCCATAGAGCCGTTCGAAATAATCCGAGGCGTAATAACGATGCTCCCCCCAATCAAAGCCGAGCCAACGAACGTCGTCCATGATTGCATCGACATACTCGACATCTTCGGCCGTCGGGTTGGTATCGTCGAATCGCAGGTGGCAGCGCCCGCCGTATTCATTGGCCACACCGAAGTTCAGGCAGATCGACTTCGCGTGGCCAATATGAAGATAGCCATTCGGCTCCGGCGGAAAACGCGTGACGACGCCTCGATGTCGTCCCGAGGCCAGATCTTCGTCGATACGCGCACGAATAAAGTCTCTTTTCGCCGCTCCGTTCACCTTCGGCACCGCGCCTCCCCGGCGAGATTAGAAACGTTTAGTTTACTTGGTCTGTAGCGAAATGTCGTCTCGCGCGCGGCCGCAGCCTTCAAACGAAAAGGACGTAGCTTGCAATCGCGGCGTAGTGGAACGAGGCGGCCAACAGAACGAAAGCGTGGAAGATTTCGTGGTACCCGAACACGCTCGGCCGCGGATCCGGCCGCTGCAAGGCGTAGACGACCGCGCCGGCAGTGTAGAGCAGCCCTCCGCAGGCAAGTAGCGCGGTCGCAAGCACACCGCCCGAGGCGACCAAGTCGGGAAGCGCAACCACACCGATCCAGCCGACGGCGAGGCAGCCGCCGGCGGTTGCCCACTTGGGCCAGTCCCAACGTAAGAACTGCGCGGCGGCGCCGACGCCGGCGGCGCCCCACACCAGCCACAGAGTCAGGCGCGCCCAGCTGCCTTCAAGCACGAGCAGGGCAATCGGCGTGTAGGAACCCGCGATCAGCGCAAAGATCATCGTCATGTCGAGACGCGCGAGCCAGTGTCTTGCGCGCGGCTTCCAGTCCACCCGATGGTACAAGGCACTGGTTCCGAGCAGGGCGGAAAGACTCACGGCATAGATCGTCGCCGCCAGACGCGCTCGGTTACTAGGCGCCAGCAGCACGAGTACCGCTCCGGCAAGCAGCGAGACGGGGAAGGCCCACTGGTGCAGAACTCCCCGCCAACTCGGCTTGACGCGTGGCGCAACCGTCTTCTTGTTCTGAATGTTCTTCATCGATCACCCATCAGCCTGCCTCGAAGCCGAATCAGCAGCTAGAGGTCCCTGTCCTTCAAGCAACGCATAGTCAGGGAAAAACTCCCCTCGCGCCCCCGCACGGGGGAGGCAGCCAGCGAACGCGGCTCCTGGACCAATCGGGGGATCGGCCACGGCGCAACCGTCGTGACCTGAGCGCAACGAACTCCGTCCGGCATGGAACCTGGTGACCCCAACGGGAGTCGAACCCGTGTTTTCGGCGTGAGAGGCCGACGTCCTAACCACTAGACGATAGGGCCCGATTCGGCTGCGACCACGGCAGGCCGCTGGTCACCCTTATGCGGAGCGTCGGCGCGCGTCAACTCCCGGTTACCCCGTCTCGGCGCAAACCGACAACTCGCGTTCCTGGCTGTTGGCGGCAACTGACTTCGCCAGGCGTTCATGACATAAGTATCGCTTTTGGTGCCGCCGAAATAGCAGAAGGAGCTGCCATGCCTACGATCGAAAGTACGCCGGATTTCGTGTCTGAAGCCTACCGCAAGATGACGCAGCGGCTGACGGTGGCCCGTCAGCGCCTCGGCCGCCCACTGACCCTGGCCGAAAAGATCGTCTACGGCCACCTCGACTCGCCCGAGAGCGCTTCGCTCGAGCGTGGGCAAAGCTATGTCGAGCTCCGGCCGGACCGCGTGGCAATGCAGGACGCCACCGCGCAGATGGCCCTGCTGCAGTTCATGCAGGCCGGCAAAGACGAGGCGGCG
>CAZJCO010000285.1:0-3985 GCA_964544375.1 uncultured Myxococcales bacterium | reverse complement strand
CTGGCTGCCGGTGGCTCCCCGGCGGCCGAAATCTCGATCCCCGCGCGGGTGCTGTCCGCGCTCGGCGCGGCGCCGCCGCCCGGCCAACGACCGGCCGGCCAGGCACGGCTCGGTGGTTCATAGCCGCCGCTGCTGCCCGCAACGATCGCGTCTTTGCGAGGTCTCGGCGGTGTGGTCTTGCCGTACTGCAGATACTCGACGGAGGCGCGCAGGCGTTCCTGGTCGCGCTTGACCTCGTTAAGCTCGCGGCGGGTTTCGTTGACCATGCGGCGCAGTTCCGCGTTCTCGCGCTCGAGTCGCATCGGGTCTGCCTGCAGCGCCGCGCATCCGGCGAGCGGTAGGGTCGAGAGAACCAGCCAGACAATCGCTTTACGCCCGCACATCGTCGCGTCCTACCGGCTCGTATCGACGAAGTGCGCACGCCGGTTGGTCGCCCAGCAGCTCTCGTTCTGCTCCTTGCAGAGCGGCAGTTCCTCACCGTAGCTCACCGTAGAAACCCGGTCGGCCGCTATCCCCATGCCGATCAACGCGTCACGTACCGCACGTGCACGGCGAGAACCGAGCGCCAGGTTGTACTCCGAGGAGCCGCGCTCGTCGCAATGGCCTTCGATCTCTACGCCACCGGCTGCGCTCGTCTGCAGCAGACCAGCGTTGTAGCGAAGATCCTCGGTCGCGAGGTCGTCGAGGCGATCCGAATCGAACGCAAAGTGGACGTCACGATAGCTTCCGCCGGTCGCAACCGCCCCAGTCTCCTCGAACTGTTCGATGCTGGGTTTGGCAGCGATGCCCTGCTCGTCGATCGGTGCGGGCGGAGGCTCCTCGGACGAGCGCCCGAACCAGCCGCCTTTACGCGCCGAGCAGCCGCCAAGCGCGAGCGACGCCGAAACCAACAATACAATCGTGACAATCGCGGCACTTCTTCGAGGCTGCAAAACTCGATCTTTCATGGATGTCCTCCTCAGTGGGGCGCCCGCGCGGCTCCCTCGTCGCGTCGGCCCGCATGCGGGCCGCAGTCATTGTAACACCGACCGAGCGTCGGCCCCACGACACGCGCCATCAACGCAGCCGTCGCGACCAACTCGGGGAGCTATCATCGGCCGTACCGCTGGTCAATTGACGTTCCCAGCGGCCTTCTAGGCCGATCATATAGATCTTCCGGTGGGCGCCGCGTTTGGCCGAAAACGCCAAGTAGCGAGAGTCCGGCGCCCAGGTCGGCTCTTCGTTCGAACCGCTGTGGGTCAGCTGGCGCGGCGTGCCGCCGGCCGCCGGCACGACAAAAATCTGGAAACGACCCTGGCGTTGACCGGCAAAGGCAATCCATCGGCCATCGGGCGACCAAGCCGGCGAACAATTGTAGTCTCCCTCGAACGTAATCCGTTGAACGTCGACCCGGCCGACGTGTGTCGTATAGATCTGCGGCGTTCCGGAGCGCGACGAACAAAAGGCGATGCGCCTTCCGTCGGGCGACCAGGACGGCTCGACGTCGATCCCCCAATGGGCGGTCAAGCGATCCATCGATCGGTGGTCCGGATCGAGCAGGTAGAGGTCGGTGTTGCCGGATTGCTCCCGAGCCACGGCCAAACTGCGCCCGTCGGGCGCCCAAGCGCCGCCAACGTTGACACCCATCTTCGAGGCCACGCGCAGGTCGCGGTGCGTCCTGGTATCGATCTCGTAGAGCACGGGCCTGCCGCCACGAAACGACGTAAACAGAAGGGAGTGACTGTCGGGACTCCAGGACGGCGCCATCGTAATCGACCGGTGGTCGGTCTCCTGCTCGATGCGTCCGTCGAAGGTAAAGGAGTACACTTCGCGAAACCGTCCGCCGCGATTGGAAACGAAGGCCAATCTGGAATCGAAGGGACCGGGTAAGCCGGTAACGAACTCCAAAATCGCATCGGCCATCCGGTGGGCCAGACGCGCAACCGTGTCGCTCTCGCCAGAAAGCTTGCGGCCTCCGCTGCTCGAGCGGTTGGCGACGTCAAAATAGCGCGCTTCGACGCTGATGCCGGCGGGGCTTCCATAATAACCCCCGCGGACCAGACCGAGGGCACCAATCATCGCCCAGTTGTCAAAGTTGGTGCTCTCCAGCGTCATTCCCGCTGCCTGTGGGTCCTCGATATAGGCGTCGGGATTGATCACCCGGAATAGCCCGGAAAGCTCCAGATCGGCGCGCAAGACGGCAACGAAACGGCCTGCGACTTCCGGCATTTGACGGCCACCGAGCCAGCGTAATTCGGGAACCGCCAACGGCATGCGCGTGGCTCCCGGACCGACGATCTCGCCGCGAACCTGCGCGCGCGCCACGCTCGCAACGAGCAACGCCGCGCACACGGCGCAGCCGGCAAACCCTATCGCTGTCCGTCGATGTCGCATGCCCAACTTCCCGTCCTCTGAACGTCGCACCAGATCGCTTTAACGTCGCACCAGATCACTCGCGTGGAAGACGAGTTCCACGTCGGCAAAATCACGCCGGTACTTGACCGGCGGAGGAGCAAAACGCGCGACTCCACGAACCGCGTTCTCGACCGACTGATCGAAGTGCGGATTGCCGGACGACGAAACACGCTCGATACCCTGAATCGTACCGTCCGGACCGATACCGAAGCGTACCGTCACACTGAGGTTAGCATTTTCGTTGCCGACCCACACCCAATGCTCACGGATCAAATCGATCATGACGTTGTAATATCGAACGAAGGTCGCATCGCGCACGACCTCGGCAGCGCCACGGGGTCGGCCGGAACGGCTAGCCGGTTGTCCATCGACAGTCGCCTCGCCGCTTTTTGCCGGCGGCGCCGCAGCGGCGGGCTCCGCTTTCTTGGCCGCCGCCTTCGGTTTCGGCTCAACCTTTGGTTTCGGTGCGGGCTTGGCCGCCGCCTTCGGCTCGGGTGCGGGCTTGGCCGCCGCCTTCGGCTCGGGTGTGGGCTTTGCCGCCGCCTTCGGCTTCGGTGCCGGCTTGGCCTTCGGCTCGGGTGTGGGTTTTGCCTCCACCTTCGGTTTCGGCGCTGGCTTGGCCTCCGCCTTGGGCTTCGGTACGGGTTTGTCCTTCGGCTTGGGTGCTGGCTTTTCCTCCCCCTTCGGCTTTGGGGCTGGCTTTGGCCCCCCCCTTGGGGTTGGGGCGCTCCCGCCGGCAGTCCTTCTTTGCCGACGATCAGGCCTTCGACACGATCCATGCGCACGGCAACTCCGAAATCCAGACACCGAACCTCGACCGACTCTCAGCGCGAGCGACCACTTTCACGCACGCCTACAACATGGGTTCGTGGAGCGGTGCGGTCTGCGTCGCCAGCCGCATGATGATGATCTCGGGCAAGTACCTCTGGCACGCCCAGAAAGATCACGCAAAAACGGCACAGCTTTACCAGGAAAAGGGCCGCATGTGGCCTCAGCTTCTAGAAGCCAGCGGCTACGACACTTATTTCACCGGCAAATGGCACATTCGAGCCGATCTCTTTCTGCTCATCTGTCAGTGCCAGTGCAGTATGGGCCAGTATGATTTTCTTTGATGCATCCTTCTTAAAGTCACCGGCATCCCCATGGATCAAGCCACCGCCAATATCAATTTTTTTCAGGTCAACAGTGCATAAATAATCTTCACTTACCTTATCATATAAGGCTTGGGAAATGCCGTCGCATGCCCCCTCTTTTGACAACATGGATTGCAGTATGCGAAAGGAAGAAACATCTGCGAAGTGCCCATAAGTACGATACCCGCCTTTCCATAATGAACGGAAAATAAATACATTCGTTTCAACCGGATGTGGTGAAAATACTGGTTTTACTTCGAGACCATCAACATCATTCCAGCAATCAAAATCCAGATCATGTACTTCAAAGTAATCGAAAAATCGGCTTTCATCCATCGAAAGCAGCGCGCACAGTTTCTTTGTAACCGATACCCGAACCAGCTTGGTTGCAAAATACTTCAGCCGATGGTCTGTACGAATCAGTGTAGGTAGTCCGGCAAAATGATCATCATGCGAGT
>CAZJCO010000284.1:0-4000 GCA_964544375.1 uncultured Myxococcales bacterium | reverse complement strand
CCGGATTCCGGCAGCGTGCAGTTCGACAGCGCCGTGCTAGCTGGGATCCCAGTCGCCGCGCTAAAGCTACCCCTTACGGTCCGATCAAACGCTGTCGACGGCAACGGCGAGGTCGAGGTGCGCCTGCTCGGCGGCTCGATTCGCATCTCATCGCTGCAGTTTCGCGAGCTTCAAAGCGCTGCGCGGAAAGTCCGTTTTGCCCTCGAAGTCTCCGGCCTCGAACTGGGCAAGTTGGCTTCGAGTCAAGAGCTCCCGTCGTTGGAAGGAAGCTTGAGCGGCCGGTTGGACTCGGTGACGGTGACGGCGAAGAGCGTCGCGACCAAAGGAAGCTTGACCGCAAGTCTCCTCGGCGGTCGAGCGACGCTCACGAATCTCGGCATTACCGGCCTTTCGAGTTCCATCGCGACGCTGCATCTCGATGCGAACGTCGAAGGTGTCGATTTGGCGCGCGCGACCCGCCTACTCGGAGTAGGACGGGTCTCCGGGATTGCTCAGGGCGAAGTCCACGATCTGCAATTGGCGGCTGGTGAGCCGGTTCATTTTGACGCTCGCTTCGAAACCGTGCCGACGCGCGGCGTGGCGCAGCGTATCAGCGTCCGCGCGATCGAACAGTTGTCGGTTCTCGGCGGATCCGGATCTAGCCCCGTGACGCGCGGAATTCTCAGCTTTTTTGACGAGTATCGCTACGCAAAAATGGGGCTGCGCTGTAGCCTGCGCAACGATCGCTTTATTCTGAGAGGAGTGGAACGATTGAAGGAGAAAGACTTTCTCGTCGTCGGAACGTTCATGCCGCCGACGGTCAACGTGATCAGCCATAACCAAATCATTGCCTTCAAGGATATGGTCGGTCGTATCGAACGTATCGTTGCGGTGGGAGAAGCCGAAACGAGGTAGAAGGGGAACGTGCCATGAGAAGAACGCTGTCGGCGATCGGATGCTTAGGACTGACCGTACTCTTTGCCGCCTGCATTACGGTGAACATCTACTTTCCCGCACCGGAGGTTCGAGCTGCGGCCGAGGAAATCGTCGAGGAAACTTGGGGTGGCCCGGCTCAGGGGCCGGCGCAGACCGAACCGGCTCAGGGGCCTCAAGGATGGCTGTGGCGCGCTCTGCCCTCGGCGGGCGTTGCCTGGGCCGGCGAAGCTTCTCCCAACATCGAGGTGTCGACGGCTGCAATCCGCAAGTTGAAGGCCGCGATGAAGGCCAGGGCGGCCGAACTCAAGCCGGCACTGGCGCGGGGTAACGTCGGTATCGCCAAGGACGGGATGCTGGCGATCAAGGATGTTGCCGGTCTCAACCTGCGCGATCAGGCGAAGCTGCGCCGTTTAATCGACGCCGAGAACCGCGACCGTCGCAGCCTCTACGCCGAAATCGCCAAAGCCAACGACTTCGGCGACGATCGCATCGACGATATCGCAGCGATCTTTGCCGAAACATGGATCGCTAAGGCGGAGGCCGGCTGGTGGGTGCAATCGGCCGACGGCAGTTGGAAACGACGCTAGCCGGATTTCGTCATTTCGGGAAGACGATGATGGCGGAGCCGGGGGTGGTCTTCTTGCCTTCGCTGTTCTCGGTCCAGACCTGGAGTTCGACGATGCGCTCGCCGTCCACTTCGGCTTTGCGCGTGACGCGGCCGCGGCAGCGCATCGTCTGATCCGGGTAGTCCATTCCTCGGTATTGGCAGGCAATTTTGCGAATGCGGCCGTTGTGGCCCAGCCAGTTCGAGACCAGCTCTCCGAGACAGGCATATTTGAAGCGGCCGTGTATGATGATCGATCCGATCTGCTTGGCTTGCGGAAACGCGTAGTCGTGATGCAAAGGATTGAAGTCTCCCGAGCCAGCCGCGTATTTGACGAGTTGGGTTACACCCGGCGTCTTTTCTAGCTCGGGGAGTTCGTTGCCCTCTTGAATGGTTTCCCAAGTTACGGCCATCGTGTTGGTCCTCGCTTCGCCGACTCAACGCTCAGTAGTAGATGACTTGCGACCGTTGCTTTGCCGCGACCTTGCCGTCCTGATTCGTAAACGTGGTTTCGGCCGTGATGATCAACATCTTGCCTAGAGCCTTACTCTCACGCACGTCCAGATCGGCGATTTTGAGGACGGCTGTCAGCGTGTCGCCGGAGCAGATCGTTTCGAAGTATTCGGTCTCGGTGCCGCCGTCGAGTATCCGCTTGAGCCCGTGAGGGACGACCGGTTGGCCCTCGGTGGGCCCGCTGAAGATGTCGTGCGAGCGTCCGGGGATGAAGACCGGTGTGCCGAGATAGGTCGGCGGAGCGGGCAGGCCGCGGTAGCCGGCCTTCTTCGCCGCCTCGAGATCATAGTAAGCCGGGTCGGTATAACCGACGCCGCGAGCGAAGGCGCGCACGCTGGTTGTCGAGACTTCGTAAGTCCAGGGCTTGGATCTTGCCCCGATCGCGGCCTTCAGTTGGTCGGTCAGTTCGAGTTGCTCTGCCATCTTCGCCTCTCGCTCCTCCGCCAGCGGGCGGGCGCGTGCACCTTAGCCAAAGAGATTCGTCATTGGTAGCGTCGGAGGTCTTTTGCAAAATCGTGCAAATCGCTTAACTTAGGCTTGCACGGTCGCTATTGTTGCTGCGATCCAGCGGCCGAACGCTGCCAAAGCGGCGACGAGCCGACATCATCCACAACGCTTTTTGGGGGACGCAATACCGGCCAAGGAGCAAGGAGAAAGACGAATGGGAAGAAAGGTTTTTGTCGTGGGCGTGGGCATGACGAAGTTCGAGAAGCCCGGCTCGAAGGCATGGGATTACCCGGACATGGCACGCGAGGCGGGGCAGAAGGCTTTGGCCGACGCGGGGATCTCTTTTGACAAGGTCGAGCAGGCCTGTGTGGGCTATTGCTACGGAGATTCGACCTGCGGCGAGCGCGCGGTCTACGAGATCGGCATCACCGGAATCCCGATCTACAACGTCAACAACAACTGTGCGACCGGTTCGACGGCCTTATTCATGGCCAAACAGTTCATCGAGGGCGGCATCGTGGATTGCGCCTTGGCGCTCGGCTTCGAAAAGATGGAGAAGGGTTCTCTGGGCATCAAGTACGACGACCGTACGAATCCGCTCGACAAACACTTCGGACTGATGGTCGAGTTGCGCGGGTTCGCGCAAGCGCCCGGTGCGCCGCAGTTCTTCGGCAACGCCGGACGCGAACACATGGAGAAGTACGGTACCAAGCCGGAGCAGTTTGCCAAGATCGGCGTCAAGAACCACAAGCATTCGGTCAACAATCCGTACTCCCAGTTTCAAGACGAGTACACGCTCGATGATGTGCTCAGCGCGCCGATGGTTTACGAGCCGCTGACGAAGTTGCAGTGTTGTCCGACGTCGGACGGGGCCGGCGCGGCGATCCTCGCTTCGGAAGATTTCGTCAAGGCCAACGGCCTCGAAGCAAAGGCGGTCGAGATCCTCGGTATGACGATGAAGACCGACTTCCCGTCGACATTCGATGAGAAGAGTTGCATCAAGTTGATCGGTAGCGACATGACCCGAAGCGCGGCGCAAGAGGTCTACCAGCAGAGCGGATTCGGTCCGGAAGACATCGACGTGATCGAGCTTCACGACTGCTTCTCGGCCAACGAAATGGTCACCTACGAGGCGCTCGGACTCTGCGAAGAAGGCGGTGGCGGCGAACTGATCGATTCCGGCGCGGTCACCTACGGCGGCAAATGGGTCGTAAACCCTTCGGGCGGACTGATTTCGAAGGGACACCCGCTCGGCGCCACGGGCCTGGCCCAGTGCTCGGAACTCAACTGGCAGCTTCGCGGTGAGGCCGACAAACGGCAGGTGAAAGGGGCCAAGATTTGCTTACAGCACAACTTGGGCCTGGGCGGTGCCGCGGTCGTCACGATGTACCGTAAGGCGCAGTTCTAGCCGTTCGGCCACCCGGCCGATGATGTGCGATTACGGAGGACCCGGCCGGCAACCGATTCCGGCCGGGTCCTGGTTTTTTCTGCGGCGGCTTTTTTCCGCTCGGGTGCTGGGCT
>CAZJCO010000283.1:0-4021 GCA_964544375.1 uncultured Myxococcales bacterium | reverse complement strand
GAGGGGGTTCGCGTCTAATCGGTGCGCTGGCGTTCGGCTTCTTCGAGCGCTAGCTGCCAGCGCTCGGCCATGCCGAACTGATCCAACCAGCCGGTGATGTAAGCGGCGTCGAGCTGGCTGCCGAGTTCGTTGATGATGTTGCCGGCGGCGTCGTAGTCGCGCGCGCGGCCGGCGATCAGCTTGAGGACGAGCAGGTCCTCGGGACGCAGGACCTGAAGGGGACGGCCGCCGACGCTGACCGTACTCGCCCGCGCGATCGCGGATGCTTCCAAGTCGGTTGCCGCGACCAGGCAGTCCACCCGGGGAAAGCCTTCTCGTGATAGCCGCAGTTGCTCGCAGGCCTTCGACGTCGGTTCGACCTTCCAACCGGCGGCGCGAAAGGCCTCACTCAGCTCCTCGATTTGCAGGGCGCGCACCTTGATCGACAGATCGATGTCTTCGGTGGCCCGGACCTCGCTGCGATACAGGTTGGCCGCCATTCCGCCGGCGAGCGCGTAGGCCACGTCGTTTGCCTCTAGCACGTCGACTACTCGAAAGAGCGCATCGAGAAGTGAGGCCACGTGTCACCGCCGGACGCCGAGGTCGGCCTTCATCTGGAGTTGCTCGCGGCGAACGCGATCGAGTTCACGCAATCGCGCTTCGGCGTCGTGTTGGATCGAAACCGGCGTCGGCTGCCAGCGAAGCAGCACGAGCCGCCGCAATGCCCGCTTGGCTGCATCCACGCCGACCAGGCGCACGAGTTCTTCGAGCGAGGCCGCGTCGGTCTCGCCGAGCAGCGCGGCAATGCGCGTGCGGTAGGTCGCGCGCGGTTGCGTCACGCCGCGCTCCCAGCGCGATACCGTGCCGGGATCGGTGTCGAGCTGGCGCGCCAGCTCGGCCTGCGTCAGTCCGAGTCGCCTTCTCAAAGCCCGGATGGTTTCGGCGGAAGCTACCATCAAGTTGACCATACTAAGCATATGCCTAGTTGTCAAGCGTAGTCGTTATCGAATAAATAAAACATATTAGAGTCAATCCTAAGCATATGCCTAGACTATGGCGGGGCCCTGGTGCTCGCCGTGGCGCGATCGGCGGCCGATCCAATCGCTTGCATTCCCGGGCGTTCCGAGTGATACACTGAGCTAACGGTCGCCGAACGGGCGGCCTCCGACCCACAGCAGGATCCCTTTCAACAAGGCGATCGCGTCGCTTATACCAACCCCCTTCACCTGTCGCTGTTGTACAGGTCTAGATTTCATCCGTGCGCCTGCTCGCAGCGCGAGCGCCACGTAAAGGTAACTTTCATCATCATGTCCGAACCATCATCTACTCAGACTGCCGATTTCCGGCAGTTCCAACTTTCCGATCATCTCTTGCGCGGCATCAGCGCGGCTGGCTTCAGCGAGCCACGAGATATTCAGTCCGCCACGATTCCGCCGGCCATGGCCGGGCGCGACGTTCTGGGATTGGCCCAGACCGGGACCGGCAAGACGGCCGCATTCGCGCTGCCGATTTTAAACCGCCTGCTGGCCGGCAAGCGCGGTGCGCCGCGCGCACTGGTGCTTGCGCCGACCAGAGAACTTGCGATGCAGATTCACGCCGAATTTCGCATGCTGGCCAAATTCACGCGGCTCGGCGCGACGACGATCTATGGCGGCGTCTCGTCACGCTCTCAGATTGGCGCGCTTCGCAAGCAGCCGGACGTCTTGATCGCTTGCCCCGGCCGACTACTCGACCTCATGCAGCAGGGCCACGTCGATCTCGGGCGCATCGAGGTCTTGGTGCTCGACGAAGCCGACCACATGTTCGACATTGGCTTTCTTCCCGACATCCGGCGTATTCTCAGGGCGCTGCCCACACGGCGGCAGAATCTGCTATTCTCGGCGACGATGCCTGCGGCGATCCGCAGCCTGGCCGGCGAGTGTTTGCACGAACCGCATGTCGCCGAGTTTGGTCATTCCGCGCCAGCGGCGACGATCGACCACGCGCTGTACTACGTACCGCCGACTCGTAAGATGGAACTTCTCCAGCATGTCTTGACCAGCGATGCGACGGGATCGGCCATCGTGTTTTCGCGCACGCGGCATCGCGCCAAACGGTTGGCGCGACAACTGAGCGGCATGGGCTACGAAGCGATCGCATTGCAGGGCAGCATGTCACAGTCGCAGCGCGACCGCGCGATGGACGGTTTTCGTCACGGACGTTTCGACGTACTGGTGGCTACCGACGTGGCGGCGCGCGGCATCGACGTCGCCGAGGTTGCACGTGTCATCAACTTCGACATGCCGACGACGCCCGAAGCCTACACCCACCGCATCGGACGCACCGGGCGTTCCGGGCACGGCGGCAGGGCCTACACCTTCGTCTGCGAGGACGACCTAGCGGCCGTGCGAGCACTCGAGCGACAACTTGGGAAACCAATCACGCGCCGGAAGGCGCCGGGATGCGACGGGCAAGTTCCGGCATCGCGGGGCACGACACATTCCGGATGGAATGAGAAAAAACCGGGGAAGCGCACCCGCGCCTACCCAGCGGCGAGAGATCGCCAGGAGGATCGAGACTTGGCCAGTAAACTGTTTGTTGGGAATCTTGCTTTTAGCACTACCTCGGACGAACTCAGCGAATTGTTCAGAGAGTTCGGAGAAATCGGCGATGTGTTCATTCCCACCGACCGCGATTCGGGCCGCCCTCGCGGTTTCGCCTTCGTCGAATTCGCCGAGGAATCTGCGGCCAAGGCCGCAATCGAAAAGCTCGACGGCTACGAACTCGGCGGCCGCAACCTACGGGTGAACGAAGCCGAGGAGCGTTCGCGCACGCCGCGAATTCGAACCGGTTTCAACGACGATGGTGGTGGCCGCAACGGCCAAAAGCGCTTCAAGCCGAAAGGGAGCCGCAAGAACATGCGCGCCCGCAAACGCGGTTTCTAACGTCCGCAACGTCCGCAAGCAGGATTGGCGCCGCGCGCTAGGTCGCCGGCGCCATGATCTGCAAATAGGCCTCGCAGATCTCCGGACCTAGATCGGTCGGCAAATGGAGGATCGGCAGGTCGATCCCGGCAGCGCGCCATTGCTCGAGGCGCTCCCGGCAAAAGCCCGGCTCGCCGGCGATCATGAGGGCGTTGAGCAAGTCTTCGGAGACAGCCGCCGCGGCTTCGTCGCGTTTCTTTTCACGATAGAGCTGGCGCACGAGGTCGACGTTTTCCGAGAAACCCATACGCGAGAGCATCGCGTGGTAGTAGTCGCCCATGCCGCCTATATAAAAGGATATGATCCCGCGCGCCGAGTTGTAGCTCTGCTCCTTGTCGGGCATCGGGATGACGGTGGTAAACGGTGCGCTGACGACTTCGCTTGGATCGCGCCCCGACTTGGCGGCGCCTTCGGCGATCAGCGCGCGGCCGTCGGCCATCCGGTTGTACGGCCAGAAGGTCGGCATCCAGCCGTCGGCCAGCTCGCCGATCATTCGAATCGCTTTGTCGTTCAAGCAGGCGCAGTAAATCGGCACGCGCTTTCGTATCGGCGTCATCTCGAGTTTGAAGTGCCGGAATTCCCACAGGTCGGCGCCGGCCTCGGTCAGGCGTTTCTCGGCCAGCAAGGTCTGCACGACCTGAATGTACTGTCGCAAACGCGTGAGCGGCTTCTTGTAGGCGACGCCGTGAAACCCTTCGATCACGCGCGCGCCCGAAGTGCCCAGGCCGAGCAGCAAACGGCCGCCCGAGATCTCGTCGAGGGTCGCGGCTTGCATGGCCATGAGGCCGGGCGAGCGGCTGAACACGTTGACGATGCCGGTGCCGAGCTTGATGTTCTTGGTGTGACCGGCGATCTCGGTGAGCAGGCTGAAGGCTTCGTAGGCCCAGGCTTCGGGCACCCAGAAGGAATCGTAGCCCAATTCGTCAGCGATCTGCGCGTAACGCAGGACGCTCTTGCGGTCGTAGTTTTTCCAGAAGGCAATTAGCCCGCTTTTTTCTTGCATCGATCGATGGTCCTTGTTCGGGTTGCCGGCGCATCTGCGCGCGGCCGGCAAGAGCCAGTCTTGTATGGTGTTCGCC
>CAZJCO010000282.1:0-4022 GCA_964544375.1 uncultured Myxococcales bacterium | reverse complement strand
CAGGAATGCCGAGACCGATCTCGTATGCCGTCTTCTGCTTGAAAAAAAAAGATCCCTTTCAACGTGGAGAATCACCGTCGCTTTGAGCGTGACGCTGCTACTGTTTGTGCTCTTCTATGTGTTGTGCGCCGTCGTCGGCGGGTTCTTCGAGCAGATCGAACAGTCCTTCTTCTATCCGGCGGCTTATATGAGTCATCCGCGTCTATTGCCGGCGTTGGCGCCTCTGCGTCAGCACGCGTTCTGGGCTCTTCGTATTGGCGCGGATTTTTCTCTTGCTACCGTGGTGCCTTGGGGCTTCTTGGTGGTCAGCGCGTGGTGCCTGCTTTTGCTGGTCCTGCGTCCGCGAGCGTCGCTGCGCCTACTGCGCGAGCGACAAGCGCTGGCGACTCTGATCCTCGCGGCCTTGGCGGCGCTGGCTTTTACGGTCTACGACTACCAGGGATTTCCCGACACCTTTCTTTTCGTACCTTTTTTCTCGATCGCCGTCGGTTGGGGCCTGGTTCACATGGCGCGGACGATCGGCGGTATCCTCGGTCGTCGGGTTGGTGGCGTGTTGGCCTTTGTCCTGGTCGCCGTGTTGGCCTGGAACGTCGCTAGCGTACCGACGTTTGCCGGCCGTGGGCTGACCGTCCAGCGCGCGCTGAGCCGCCGCGTCGGAGCGATGCTCGATCAAGGGCTCTCCGTGCAGGCAATCGGTTGCACCCATCTTCTGGCACTGGCGCACGCCGGAAATTTCGTGCGTTATGGCTTCCTCTTTCGTGGGATGGGAGAGTATTTGAGCGACACGTTCGGGCGGCGACCCTACCAGCCGCGTCGCGCCGGTGCGCTGCCTGATGTCGTCCTGTGGTCGCGCGGACGCGTACGGAGCCATGCGAACTGGCTGCGGCATTACTACACCGAGGTGACACCGCCGGAATTTGCCAGACGCCGAATCCAGTTGTGGCTGCGCAAGACACGTGACCGCAGGCTGCTGGGGATCTGACCGACTACTCTAGGTATCCGAGGGCGCGCAGCCGGGATTGCAGCTCCGGCGACGTGATTGCCGCTTCGCTGCTGCGGGCGCCGTGGCGGCGCGCTCTTGCTGTTTCTTGGGCGAGAAGCTTCTCCAGCCTAGGAGCGCGTCCGCCGCTCGCTTCTTCGACGATAGGGCGCTTTTCCGCCGGATCCTTCTCGAGGTCGAAAAACTGCGTCTGCTTCGTGGTCAGATTGACGACGAGCTTTTCCTTGCCCAAGACGATCGACCGCAGCGTGCCGCGACGCCCCTCGGTGAGTTCGCTCAACGCCGGGCGATCGCCGCGCGCCTTTCCTTTGATCATGGGCAACAGCGACTGGCCCTGCATCGTCGGTGCAACCGCCAAGCCGGCCAGCTCGAGCACGGTCGGGGCGACGTCGATCAGGCGCACGGACTGCTCGAGACGCTGGCTAGCGAGTTTGTCGGGCCACCACAGAATCAGCGGGACATGGATCAGCTCCTGGTAGAGCGTGTTACGGTGTCCCTTGTCACCGTGGTCGAGGAACTCGTCGCCGTGGTCGGAGGTGACCACGACCAGCGTATTGTCGAGCAGTCCGCGAGCGCGAGCCGCCGAAAGGATCTGCCCGAGCGTTTCGTCGGTGTAGCGAACCTCTCCATCGTAAAGCGCGAGCACGTGGGCGTGGTCTGCCGGGTCCATGCCCTTGCGGAATGCCGGATCGTGGCGATAGTTGCTGCCGTCGTAAGTCCCCCGGTAATGCCCGTCGAACATCGTGCGAAACGGCTCGGGAGGAATCAGGTCGTAGTGAACGTCCCACATGTGAATGAAATAGAAGAACGGTTTGTTCGATTCGTGCCGCAGCCGGTAGAGGACGTTCCACAAGAGCGTCGGATTCGTTCGGTCGAGATGGGAGGCCTGGTGCGCCGGTTGTCGCGCGCGACGGGTGCTACGATCGATACCGTAAGACGTGCAGTCAACGTAGAGGTCGAAACCTTGACCGAAGCCGAAGGATGGGTCGAGGAAAGGACCGCTGAAAAAGCCCACCGTGTGATAATCGGCGGCGGAGAACGCTTCGGCCAAGGTGAAGGCCGTCAGCGAGAGCCGGTCGCGTGGACGGACGGCGCCGTGGGCGCTATCGGGCAGGCCGGTGAGCAGGGCCGCATGCGCCGGCAGGGTCCAAGAGCTCGAGCTGATCGCATTATCGAACAGTACGCCGTTGGCAGCTAATCGGTCGAGCGTAGGCGTGGTCTCGCGTTCGTAACCGTAGGCGCCGACATGGTCGGCGCGCAGGCTGTCGATGGAAACCAGCAAGACGTTGGGCGGTCTCTTTGTCGGGCCTTGGCAGCCCGTAAGAAAGGCCGTGGCGATCGCACAACAAAGCAGCCGGCCGAGCATGGGGGGATTATCCGGTGTCGGCTTGGGCGCGGCAACCCCGGGGCAAGCGCGGACCGGCCAAGTTGAGTTTTCGGCGTGAATCCACGACCCTTGAAAACTAATGCGTACGGCGCTCCGCCCTCGTTTGGAGAGTTGGCGAAGCGCGGGAGGTTCTCCAATGCCGCAAGACGTTTTCGAAAAGATCAAGCAACAGGTGGAGAAGGACAGGATCGTTCTCTACATGAAAGGCACACCGGCGATGCCGCAGTGTGGTTTTTCTCAGATGACCGCGGAAATCCTTCGCCGTAGCGACAAGCCGTTTGCCAGTTACGATGTGCTCGAGGATTCGGCATTGCGCGAAGGCATCAAACAGTACTCCAATTGGCCGACCATTCCCCAGCTCTATATCGACGGCGAGTTTGTCGGCGGTTGCGACATCGTTCGCGAGATGTACGAGAGCGGAGAGCTGGGAAAACTGCTCGATCAAGGCTGACAGAGGACCTTGACTGTTTCTACCGTCGCTTTTTCGCCGCAGGACAAAGAGCAGCTTCGAGCCCACGGGATTCCGCTCGAGGTTGCCGAGCAGCAGTTGGAGCGTTGCCGCAAGCCGCCGAACTACGCGCGACTGCTAAGGGCCTGCAGCGTCGGCGACGGGATCGAGCGTCTTGACCAGTCCGCGCAACGGCGATCGATCGACGCTTTCGATAGCGCCCGCGGCGAACTCAACGTCTGCAAGTTCGTTCCGGCTTCGGGCGCCGCGAGCCGCATGTTCTCGGCGCTGCTGCGTTTGCTTCGCGGCCAATCGGCACCTTCGCTGGCAAGCCTCGAACGAGCCGGCGAGACGGATGCCGAAGCGGCCGGAGTCGCCGCGTTTTTTTCGCGCATCGACGATTTCGCGTTCCGCGACGAACTGGCCGAACGGATGGCGCGGGACGGATTTGCGCTTGCGCCGGCCGCGGCCGGCGACGATCTGCGCCTCGTCCTGTCCTATCTTTTGACTCCGCGTGGCCTGGCTTACGGCGAACTGCCGAAGGGCTTGTTGGCCTTCCACCGTTACCCGGAGGAGGTACGCACCGCCTTCGAAGAGCACCTGGTCGAAGCGGCAACCGTGGGGGGCGCTGGCGACCGCGTGACGCGGTTGCATTTCACGGTATCGCCGAACCATCTCGCATTGTTCGAGGCCAAGCTCGCGGCGGTTCGCGCGACCTACGAAAAGCGCTTTCGCACCCGTTTCGAGGTGGCGTTCAGTTGCCAGGAGCCGTCGACCGACTCGCTTGCCGCAGCTCCCGACGGCGGGCCTTTTCGCGACGCGAATGGCCGCTTGCTTCTGCGGCCGTCGGGACACGGCGCGCTACTTCCCAACCTCGGACGCTCGGACGGCGACATCGTATTCATAAAGAACATCGACAACATCGTGCCCGATCATCTGCGCGAACCGAGCGTACGTTGGAAGAAAATTCTCGGCGGTGTACTGGTCGAATTGCGGTGCGAGATCTTTGCTTTGCTCGACGCACTCGACGAATGCCGTGACGGTGCGGCCGAGCGGGCGCTCGACTATGCTCGCCAGCGGCTCGGGCTTTCTCCACCCCCGCGGCCGGCGCCCTCCGCCGAGCGCCTCCGGGTCGCGCGGGCAAACCTGGCCCCGCCCGTTCGTGTCTGCGGGAGTCGTGTGCCGGC
>CAZJCO010000281.1:0-4031 GCA_964544375.1 uncultured Myxococcales bacterium | reverse complement strand
GTCGGCTTCGACTTCTTCGTAAAGGGCGACGTCGAGCTTGGCCGCCCGCAGCATCCGATCCATCAGCTGGTTCATCCGCTTTCCTCCTCAGCGCTGCAGCGCCGCGATGCGGGGTCCGCGATCCGGTCGAGCGTGGTGGGGTCCCCTCGCAGAGAACCATACTGAGGTTGCCAGACGGCGCAAGAATTCTGCGCCCGGACGGTCGCTCGCGGGTCTCGACTCCACTCGGCGCATCGCGTACGTAGGACAGCACGACGCAATGACCGGGCATTGCATCGCTCAATTCCATGCACGGATTGCAGGAAGGCGTTTCCTTTCGCTGCGGCGCGCCTTCCCGGGACACAAGGCGGAGACAAGGACATGGCGGAAGGAAACTATGATGTAATCGTCATCGGCGCCGGCTTCGGTGGAAGCGCGTGTGCCGGCTTGCTGGCAAAGAAAGGTCTGTCGGTCCTGCTGGTCGAGAAGAACCGCGTCGCCGGCGGCAAGGCGATGAGCATCTCCAAGGGGGGCTACACCTATACTGCGTGGGTAGTGATCGGCGCGCCGGTTCAGGAGAACTACTACCAGAGAGTGCTCGATGAACTCGAGGTCACGGATCTCGCCGAACTGGTGGTTCCCGGCGTGCAGGGCAGCATCTACAAGAACCCTGCCGGCGAGTATACGATGCTGCCCGACATGCCGATGGGCGAGACCGATCCCAACGTGATCTTCGCCTGGCTGGGCATTCCCGAGCACGAGCGGCCCGGCGCGCTCGAGTTCTTTGCCGAAATGACCTTCATGCCGCCCGACGCGATCCAATCGCTCGAAGGAAGCTCGTTCGATTCCTGGATCCGTTCGAAAAATGTACCGCCCTCGCTGCGCGCGTTTCTCGTCAGCCTTTGTTGCGACGGTATGTTCATGGTGCCCAACGATCAGCTCGATGCCGCCGAGGCGATTTCGAGCCTGCAGGAGATGTTCCTCAAAGGCGGCGGCGTCTTTTGCAAGGGCGGCTTCGGGCGTGTGGCCGGGGCCTACACCGAAGCCGTCCGTCGCTATGGCGGTACGGTCAAGATGGGCACCCGCATCGAGAAGATCCTGCTCGCAGACGGGCGTGCGGCCGGCATTCGCACGGCCGACGGCGAGGAGTTTCGGGCGCGCGTGGTGGTCAGTAACGCGGGCATTCAGCCGACGGTCCTCAAATACGTCGGCGAGGAACATTTCGATCCGGAATATGTCGATTACGTCAAAGGCCTGGTGCCGTCTTACTCGCTGCTCGGTTACCGTTACTTCCTTTCCAAACCGGTGACCGACCGGCCTTACGGTGTGGTGTTCTCGAACAGCAGCCCGTGGAGCACGGAGCGCCTCGAGAAAGCGGCCAAAGGGGAGGGCTCGCGCGAAGGCGTGCTCTACTACGAGGTTCCCTCGAACTACGACCGTGAAGCCGCGCCGCCGGGCAAGCAGATCCTGATGACAGGATCCTTCTGTCCGGCCGATCCCAACATGAGCAAGGCGGACATCGAGGCCTGGGCGGCGGCGGGCGAGGAGATCTTGTTCGGCGCCTTTCCCGAACTACCCGAGCTGATCGAGTCGAAGGACCTGTACACGACAAAAAGCGTTTCGAATGCGACCCGCGACGCCACGGTAGCGGGGGCGGGCGGCGAGACGATCGGGCTTGGCCAGATCATCGGCCAGACTGGAGCAAGCAAGCCGTCGATCGAGTCCCCGATCGACGGGCTCTACTTCGTCGGCGCCGACGCGGGAGCGCGCGGAGTCGGTACGCAGATGGCGATTGCCTCGGGCATCGGCGTCGCCGATGCGGTCTACCAGCGGCTTCGCGGAAGCGGCCACTGAGAACTCAGTTCACCGGCGAGCCAAGGCTGCGAGAAGTCCTACGGCTGTCTTTTCGCCGAGTGATCGGCACGCTCGCCGATAAATCGTCGCTTCGGTCGGTCGCTCGCCTGCCGAGTCGTTGCGTCGAGCCGTCACTGCCCGAGACAACGCTACGCTGATTCTAGACGCAATCTCTGCCGAATCTACGCAATGACCACGAGGCCACGGCAGCGATGACTTGCATGCTGTATGGTCTGGCACGGTTTATGCTTTTTCGTGCGTTAGCTAGCGTTCGAGAGCGCGAGCGAAATAAGCAGCCGCTCCGGGGGCAGTTGGTCTTCAGGGCGCGAGCACGGGGGGTGCGCTATGAAACGTGACAGCAACTCTGCGGCAGCCGCAAAACGCTATTCGGCCCTGTTTCTATCACTTCTCACGTCACTATTCTTCTTGGTAGGGTGCGGCAGCGACTCCACGCAGATCGCGGGGATTTCAGTGCCAGCGCCGGTGTTGAGCATCCTAAAGGATAACTGTGCCGGTTGTCACGTTCCTCGGCCCGCGAGCCATACCGGTGCGAGAAACGTCGGGCAATGTGGACTTTGCCACGTCCCGTACGGAATCACATCGCAGCCCGTGCATGATGCGGCGACGACGAATTGCACCTTGTGCCACAGGACTCCGGAGGAAACGCATTTCTTCCTGCGAGACGACCAAGATCAGACGATACTCAAGGCAAACGCAGTGGACGAATGCATCGCTTGTCACCGGGACGGCGGACACCAGACGAATGGGGCTGGTGTGCCGGTGCTTACTACTTCCGGTGCGATTGTCCAGGCCGCGGCGCGAGGCACCTTGCGTGGCTGGATTCAACCGGGAGGGTTCATGGCAAAGTACCTGACGGTGGACGATGCGACGACGATTACCGACTGGATCGACAGCGCGTTCGCAGGCGCCAAGTTGAACTACGATCCATACTTGAATGCGGTCAAGATCGGCTCGGACTTCGCGATCAATGGAAGAGGCGACAACGCCGCCTGGGCCAACGCGCCAGAGCATACGATCTCTCTTGCACCGACGATCTTCACCGAGACGCAATCGGTCGCGCTCAAGGCGTTGTACTCGAACACCTACCTCTATATTCGCGCCGAGTACGCGGACTCGACGTTGAGTATGACGCGCTCCGGTTCGTGGATTCTCGATTCGGGAGCATGGCGGCATCCGATCGCTTCCACGGAGAACGACAAGCAGTCCGAGGACCGTGTCGCCTTCCTGTGGAACATGACCATTCCGCAGTTCCGAGACCGTCGGGGTTGTGCGGTCAAGTGTCATGGAAACGTGCCGGGCTCGTCGGAGTTTACCGACTTGACTGATTCGCTCGGTGACATCTGGCACAGCAAGGCCGCGCGCGGGATGGCGCTCGACAGCGCGGTCGTCGTGGCTCCGATGACGATCAACACGGCGGGAGAGGCCTTCGAGGCTGTTGGCGGCTCGGCGGCATTCAGCGGCACCGTCGATGACAAGTGGATCATTTGGTACCAAGACTTTGCCGACGGTTACGGTACCGAAGATTCCGGCCGGCGAGGAGATGCAGGAACGAGCGCCTACGGACACAACCGCAATGGCGACAAGTCGGCGCCTCGCTGGATCGAAGTCAGCCCTGTCGACTGGGCGGACGCGATGGCGCTGACCCAACAGGAGATCGACGACAGTGAGACCATCGTCGCCGACCCGGCGGCGGGAGGGTACGATGCCCTCGCCGTTGCCGCGGCGTGGAGCAACTACGTGGCATTGGATGCCGTGGTTCCCGAGCGGATCCTGCGTCAGCCCGATGGCAGTCGGAGTGACGTCGCTTATGCCGGCACTTGGATGAACGGCACCTGGATTCACGAGTTCCGCCGCAGACTGATGACCGGCAGCAGCGACGACGTGCAGTTCAACCTCAACGTGTCACGCGATTACGAGTATGGGATCGCCATATTCGACAACTGCGGTCGCGGCGAGATTCCTCCGGGACATAACACGTACGGCGACGGTCAGTACCAAATCCTACGTTTCTTGCCGTAGCTAGGGGGCGCATCCAGAAGGACGTGCTTGCGGCATGAAAACGGTCCTCCCGGAGATCCTTAGCGCGCTTTATTGAGGAAGCGCCCGTGCCGGACCGCTCGAGTACTCGGCTGGGGTTTTGGGATGCTTGCGAAGCGATCCCAGAGAGTTCTTCTGCC
>CAZJCO010000280.1:0-4073 GCA_964544375.1 uncultured Myxococcales bacterium | reverse complement strand
GCGCGCCTTGGGGGGGTGAGGGCCACGGCCGGCCGGCGCTGGCGCCCCCGCTTGTGGGTTGCGGCCGACGGAGCGGCCAGCCGGCTGGCGCGCTCGCTGGGTGTCGTGACGACGCCCAGTGCGGGCGTGGCCAGCCGCCAGTACGTCAAGGGAGGCACCCACCGCTTCGCCTCCGGTGGCGTGCTGCTTTACCCGACGTACATTCTTCCGGGCTACGTGGCGCTGTTTCGGCACTCCGACGACGACATCGATCTCGGCAGCTATGCGATCCCCGGCGGTGCCGTCGATCCGAGCCGATTGAAACAACTCCACGAGACGGCAATCCGCAGCGATCCCTTCGTCGCTCGGGTTCTCGGTCCGGCCGCCGAGTTTCGCGAACCGGTGCGCACGGCGCCGCTTCGCTTGGGCGGCGTCGCCCGTAGCTCGGCGCGGCAGTTCATGGCGGTGGGGGATGCCGCCGGACAGACCGATCCGCTTACCGGGGAAGGCATCCATACGGCAATGATCGGCGGCCGAATTGCCGCCGAGACGATTCACGAGTTGTTCGATGCCGGCGACTTTTCCGAGGCGGCCTGCGCGGCTTACCACCAACGCTGGATGCAGGCTTTCGGCAACGATTTCGCCTCGTCGGCCTGGGCCGCAAAGATGATCTATCGCTTTCCCGCGCTGCTCGATGCGGCCAACGTCGTCGCGCAGAGTAAGGGCGATGCTTTCATGGCCGAGTTCGGGGCCGCGATGACCGGGGTCAAACCGAAGACGACGTTCGTGCAGCCGTCGGTCGCTTTGCCGCTAGCTGCGGAGATCGTCCGGCAGATGCTCGGTCGTCGGATTCTCGGTGCGTTCGGGAGCGCGGCGCGCGCGGCGTGCGATCGAGACTACACCCGGCGCGCGGCCGAAGACGACGCGCGCTCGACCTCGTTTGCGCGCGCCTGTCTGACGGCGCGGTAGTCCGGTCGGCTTCCCGCTGCGCTTTGCCACGGCCGAGAGGAGCGCACCGGCCTTCGGCGGCGAAGCATTTTTTGGCGCCGCTTGGGCGGCTTCGGCATTGACCACTAATCGGCTTTCCGCGGTGGACGAGCCAGGTCAAGGATCCGCTGGTCCGGGTTAAGCGGTGACTTGCGAAAATTCCTTGTCTTCAGAGGGAGACAGGGTCCATATTGAAAGTCCCCGCAGATGAGGGATCTGCCGCCCTCTCTCGGTGCGTGCAAAGGGAGGGTGCCATGTTCTCGAAATCGGTTCGTTGCCGAAAGACGATCGGCCGCTTTCTGTCGAAGGCGACCGTGTTCGTACTGGGAGCGCTGCTGTGGTTCGGGCTTCTCAACGCCCGCGAATCTCTTGCCCAGACCCGATGTTTTGATCCGCCGAGCAAGACCCACTGGGGGCCGGCCGAGTCGACGGCCACGGATGCGGTGGGCTCGGCCGAGTTTCGCCAACTCGTCTCTGCGGCGTTTGAGCAGAACCAAGGCCAGGCTCGCTCCGCTGTCCGCTACATCGCGCGCGGCAATGGATCAGCCGTATTGCTAACCGCGCAGGGTGCTTATTTGCGGCTTTGTACCCGTATCGGGAAAGCCGCTCCGAGCGTGACTCGGCCGCCGACCGCGAAAGGGGCAAACGAGCGCTGTCGCACGATCGCCATGACCTTCGTGGGAAGCTCGGGCGCCCGAACCGTGCGTGGCGTGGGCAAGCTTGCCGGCGTGAGCAACTATTACATCGGATCGGACGCCGGCCGCTGGATCTCCGGCGTGCCGCGCTTTGCATCGGTCCGTTACGAAAGTCTTTATCCAGGAGTCGACGCCGTCTTCTATCACCGGGATGGGCTACTCGAATACGATGTCACGATCGGCACCGGCGCCGATCCCAAAGCACTCCGTCTCCGTTTTGATGGTGCAGACTCGATCAGCACGGACGCCGATGGCAACCTCATCATAGGAGCCAACGGCCGCAGCATGCGGTTGCGAACACCGGTCGTCTATCAAAATGGCGCTACAGGGCGCGAACAAATCCACGCGGGGTACGCGATCAGGGGCACCGAAGCAGAGTTTGTCTTGGCCGCCTATGATCACGATCGAGAACTCGTCATCGATCCCGTTCTCGACTATTCGACTTATATCGGAGGCGCTCAAAGCGACGACGCATTCGGTATCGACGTTGACAGTGCGGGCAACGCGTATATCGCTGGAAGGACGGATTCCGTCGACTTTCCACTCGCCCCCGGTGCCACAGCCAATACGTTGAACGTCAACGGCTTCGTCATCAAGTTGAACTCCTCTGCTTCCGCCTTGCTCTATTCTACCTTCATCGGTGGAAGCGGCTACGACGACCTCAGCGACGTCGTGATCGATCCGCAAGGACGTGCCTACGTCACTGGAACGACGGGCTCGAGCGATCTGCCGGTAACCAACGGGGTAGTGCAATCAGAGCTTGGCGGCGGCATCGTCCCACCTCTGTCGGGCACGCAAGACGGCTGGGCCGGCAGCCTGAACGCATCGGGAGGCATCGGCTTCGTTACTTATCTCGGCGGCAGTGACGATGATTTCGCCAATGGCATCACGATCGATTCGTCGCGCAACCTCTACATAACGGGTTCCACTATGTCGACTAACTTTCCGGTGGGTGCTACGAGCTTTCAGGCCAGCAACCGCGGGCAGACGGACGGCTTCGTCGTCAAGTTGAACTCGTCCGCCACCACGATCGTCTATGGCGGCTACCTCGGCGGCAGCGGCAACGACTGGAGTTACGAGATTGGCGTGGACGACAGCGGCAGGGCCGCAATTACCGGGGAGACCAGATCGACCAACTTTCCGGCCACGACGGGCGCGATCTCGCCGAGTTGCCAATGTAGTCAAGCCGGCGGCTCAGATGCGTTCGTGACGATGATCAACGCGGCCGGCACGGACTATGTTTACTCCACCTACTTGGGAGGCACGGTTAACGAAAACCAACTTCTCGGCGACGGCACCGTGTTTGTCGACGGCGGCGGCAATATCTTCGTGGCGGGATCGACCAACTCGCCTGATTTCCCGGTTACCAGCGGAGTGCTTCAGTCGAACCAAAACGGCGTTGGCTTTGACGCGTTCGTCGCAAAGATCAATCCTGACGCACCGCCAGGATCCAACCTCGTTTTCTCTACCTACCTGGGCGGGTCCGGTACGGACGGCGCCGGCGCTGTTGCGGCTGATTCGGGCGGCAACGTCTATCTCGGCGGGTGCACGACCTCGACGGACTTCCCGATCAAGAACGCGATCCAAACGGCCCATGCCGACACGAGCCAAGGCTCGAACTGCGATGCTTTCGTCACAGTTCTAGACGCAAGCGCAGCGCAGAATCTTTTTTCGACCTACTTGGGTGGATGGTCGGAGGAAAGCGTCGAAGACCTGGCTCTCGATCCGGCCAACAATATTTATATCACTGGTTGGACACGCTCCGTCGAGATTACGGGTGGGTTTTCGCTGCCTGGATTTCCCGTCACTCCCGGCGTGCTGCAGAGTTCTTTTGCCTCCACGTTCAGCTTCAGTCCCGACGCAATCGCCAGCCGGATTTCGGCGGTTGTAACGACCTCCACGACGACAAGTACGACCACGACAACGACCACCACCACGACCACCCTGCCCGCGCAAAGCTGCGGGGATCCGGTCGCCATGACGCTCGGAGCCGGTCACGCAGCCCTAAAGACAGCGACCGACGCGCTCTTCATCCTGCGTGCAGCGGTCGGTTTCGAGTCTTGTTCCTTGTGTGTCTGCGACGTGAACAGCGACGGCAAGATCAGCGCGACCGACGCTCTAGCCGTCCTCAAGTCAGCGGTCGGTCAGCAGGTCTCCCTGAGCTGTCCGGCTTGCTGAGAGCCTAACGGAGCAGAGACTTCCCGGGGAACGGCGGATCGATTTGGTCGACCTCGGCTCCGACGAGGCGACGAAGCTCGAGGGAATGAAGGACCACGTGGTCATCCACGCAACGCACCCGTTGATGACGACCGACGACGAGGCGATCGAACTGACGATTCGATTCCTACAGACGGGAAGTGTTCGTGATGGCGATGAATGACGGCGTGAGGGCCACGCGCGAGCGCACGTAGC
>CAZJCO010000279.1:0-4083 GCA_964544375.1 uncultured Myxococcales bacterium | reverse complement strand
GATCCGGGACGTCTCGTTGAGTCCGTTGGCGGCTACATGGACGGATTCACCTACGTCGATAGGGCGACCTACTACGTTGTGGGCAATCGGTCGAGCGCTGGATTGCTTCTCGACATACAAGCCGATCGGCTATTCAATCTCGCAAGAGCCGTCGACGATGCCGTGCTTTCGCGGCAGCAAGCGATTGTCCAGGCCGAGCGCAAGCAGAAGGTAGAGGACCGCGGTATCAAACGGGTCGAGGCACTGCTAACGCTGCTTTTCGGCGTAGACCACCCCTATTCACATTTTGTATTCGGTGGCGAGGCGGATATCCAGCGCATCACGGTCGCCGACGTTCAGAGATTCGTCTCCAAACATTTTCGTCCGGACAACGGCATTCTTGTCATTAGCGGGGACTTCGACCCGGTAGAGATGAAGGAGTTGGTGGCACGCCGATTCGAGCGGGCTGCTAGCGCCGCAGGGAAGAGCGGTTTCATCGCAGCGCCTCCGGCGACGCCTCCGGCCGATCGATTCCGGCGACTAGTAGCGGGCGTCGCCCGTCGCAAGATGACCTTTGGGTGGTCGTTTCCGAGTGAAGGAGGCAATGCCCGACAGGTCGCGAGTCTGGCGGCTGTGCTGCTGGGTGACGGCCCCTCATCGCTCATCGCACGCGAAGTCCACGGACTTGTCGGAGCGAATTGCCAGACTCTCGGGCTTCCAGTGAGGTCCGTACTTCTCTGCGAGGGAGACCTGGAGGCCGACACAGATAGCCTGGCCGTCAAGGCCGCTGTTCACAAAGTGGTTCGCAGAATCGCTAGCGATGGCGTAGCCGAAAGCGAACTTCAGCGCGCCAAGAACCGTTGGCGTGTCTGGTTCTACGGTCGGCTCGAAACCATGGTACGGCGGTCCGACATGCTGGAGGTCTTGAGCAGGCTGCCTGGAGACATCTCCTTTTCGTCAGAGATTGCGTCGCACATGGCGGTTACGGCAGCTGATGTACAAGCGTTCGCTCAGACCCATCTGGCGTCGGGGCGGGGCGTGCTGATCGAGCTTGTCCCTGCAGGTAAAGAGAACTGATGACTAGGACGGCAGTAGTATTGGTTGCTGTTGCGGTCGGAGGGTGTGCCGGTTCCGCACCGCGTTCCGAAGTTCGCGCGTCTCCCGAGGCGACGTCTACGCAGGAGGCAGACGCGGTGCCCAAGACGAAGCGGTCGGAAGCTCGAGACGTCGTTATCTTGCGTACCCTGTTCGCAGCGCTATAAAAGTGATCCACGCGGCACGAAAAAAGTGATCCACCTCCAGCCGTCAGCCTGATCGGCGAGGCTTGGGTTTGCGAAGACCCCAGCAAGCCGGAGGAGAAGTGCTGAAAGTGGATCAAGTCCATGTAATCCGACACAAGATTCTTGTCGAGAGGCAAAGCGTGCGGCGGGTGGCCCGAGAGATGGGGCTGAGCCGAAACACCGTCAGGAAGTACGTCAGAGCGGCGGAGCCGGCCCGTCGGCCGCGCAAGCAGCGGCGGCGGCCGGCGATCGAGAAGGCCGGGCCGAAGATCGACGCGCTGCTTGAGGCGTGGGCCGGCCGCACGACCGCCAAACAGCGGGTGACCGGCACACTCGTGCACAAGGCGCTCGTGGCCGACGGCGTCGACGTCGGGGTTAGCTCGGTGCGCAAGTACCTGCGGGAGCGCAAGCGACGGAAGGCCGAGGTGTTCGTGCCGCTGGTGCACCGGCCCGGCGACGAGGCGCAGGTCGACTTCTTCGAGGTGACGGTCGACGTCGCTGGCGAGCGCAAGAAGGTCTGGAAATTCGTGATGCGGCTGATGTACTCGGGGCGCGATTTCGCATGGCTGTACGAGCGGTGCGACCAGGTGTCGTTTCTGGACGCGCATGTGCGGGCGTTCGCGCACTTTGGCGCTGTGCCACACCGCTGCATCTACGACAATCTGAGCGCGGCGGTTCGCAAGGTGTCGTTGCCGCGCCGCGAGCTGTCGCCGCGGTTTCTCGCCCTGGCAGCACACTACGTGTTCGAGCCGTGCTTCGCGCGGCCGGGCGTCGGACACGACAAAGGCGGCGTCGAGGCACGCGGTCGAGGAATTCGGCTGCGGCACCTCACACCGATTCCGCAAGCCGACACACTCGACGAGCTGTCGCGACAGCTCCTTGTCGCGCTCGACGAAGAGGCCGCGACGCGCCGCAATCGCGAAGGGGCCACGGCGCTCGACCGGTTTGCGACGGAGCAGCCGATGATGCTGCCGGTGCCCGGCCACGCGGTCGAGCCGCGCCTCATCGAGTGCGCGACCGTGAGCCGGCAAGCACAGGTCAAGGCGGTCGGCGCGTACTACTCGGTGCCCTCGGCGTGGAAGCAGCTCCAGGTCACGGTCATGGTCGGGGTCGCCGACGTGACCGTTGCGCGCAACGACGAGGCCATCGTGCACGATAGACAGCCGTTTGGCGGCCGCTCCGTGCGCTACAGCCACTATCTGGCCGAACTGGCGAAAAAGCCGCAGGCTCTTCGTCAGGTCGTCGTCGAGCTACTCGATGAGCTCGGCGAGCCGTACGGCAAGCTGTGGCGGCTGCTGGTCGACGCACACGGTCCGGCCGACGCGGCGCGTGTGTTTGCACGTGTGCTCGAAGCGGTGGTGGAGCACGACGCCGACGTTGTCGCCAACGCGATCGCACGCGCGATCGACGCAGACCGGCTCGACCCGCTCGGCCTCATCGGCGTTCAGACGCCGCCTCCGACGACGAACCCAGTGCCGGCGCCGCTGGCAGACCACGAAGTGCAAGCGGCGTCAGCGGCCGACTACGACGCGCTGCTGCGAGGTGAGTCGTGACCAACGCGCTCAAGCAGGCCGCGATCGGTGACTACTGCCGCGAGCTCAAGATGCCGCGCATCAGCCGCGACTACTCGACCATCGTGCGGCAGGCGACTGACGCCGGGTGGGACTACGAGGACTTCTTGCTGCAGATGCTCGAGCTCGAAGTTCACGGTCGGCGTGACGCCACCGCCAATCGCCGCGTGCGCGAGGCGCGCTTTCCCGAGGTCAAAACGCTCGAGCAGATCGACTGGGGCGCGATGAAGGGCATCTCCAGGACCGCGGTCATGCAGCTCGCCACCTGCGACTACCTCGACCGCGGCGACGACGTCGTCATCGCCGGACCGATCGGCACGGGCAAGACCATGCTCGCCACCGCGCTCGGCGTCGAAGCTGCCAAACGGCGCAAGCGCGTTGCCTTCGTGCGCGCAGCCGACCTCGTATGCCAGCTCGTCGAAGCGCGTGACGAGCACCTGCTCGGCCGACTCAAGCGCCGCTATCTCCGCGTCGACCTGCTCATCTGCGACGAACTCGGCTTTGTCCCCTTCGACAAGGCCGGCGGCGAGCTGCTCTTCAACCTCCTGGCCGACCGCTACGAACGGCGCTCGACCGTCATCACCACCAACTTGGCCTTCGGCGAATGGGTCCAGGTCTTCGGCTCCGAGAAGCTCACCACCGCGCTTCTCGACCGCCTCGGCCATCACGCCACCGTGCTCACCACCAAGGGGGACTCCTACCGAACCAGGAAGCGACGAACCGCTACTAAGAACACGAAATCGTGACCCGCTGAACGAATGGACCGTGGATCACTTTTTCGTTGCCGACTGGATCAGTTTTTTGTTGTTGCCAACAGTTGGCACGCTGCTCGGCTACGCGTACTATCGCCGCATTCCGTGGGACGATATCTGAGCCACAGGTCGTCGCGGTACGGTCTCGGGCAGCCCGCGACCATCGGGGGTGTGAAGCAATCCGGTGAGGGAACCGGACGCCGCGTTGACGCAGACGTCGGCGCTCCCATGCTTCGCGCTACATTGCGAAATTCATCGATGTGCCGTGGCCCGTCTCGTGAACGGTGTGCGAGGTGATTCGTTCACGCGCACGCAGGGGCGTGATTGCCGCGTGCGTGATCGCGTCCGGGGTCGGGGTCGCGGCCGGGCGCTCGTGGGCGGCGCCGGTCGCGCGCGTCGACGAGCACACTGACCGCTTGTCGTTGGCGCCGTTTCTCGAGCTCGCCGAAGATCCGGGAGACGCGTGGACCGTCCGCGAGGCCAGCGCCGCCGACGCCGCGT
>CAZJCO010000278.1:0-4113 GCA_964544375.1 uncultured Myxococcales bacterium | reverse complement strand
GCCGGAGTGGTGAAATTGGCAGACACGCCGGACTCAAAATCCGGTGGAGGCGACTCCGTGTCGGTTCGAATCCGACCTCCGGCATGCGCTACGCGCCGGCAATGCGGTGACGAAGAGAGGAAACAACATGGCGAACATCAACGAAATCAGCGACGCGACCTTCGACAGCGAGGTCGTATCCTCCGACGTCCCCGTCCTCGTCGACTTCTGGGCTCCCTGGTGCGGCCCCTGCCGAGCGATCGCGCCGTTGCTAGAGGAACTCGCGGCCGAGTACTCGGGACGCGCCAAGATCGTCAAGATCAACGTCGACGACAATACCGAGGCCGCGGCGAAGTACGGTATTCGCAGCATTCCGAATCTGATCCTGTTCAAGAGCGGCCAAGTCGCCGAACAGATCGTTGGCGCGGTTCCAAAGAGCCGACTGAGTGAGGCACTCGACACCGTCGTCTAGATATCATGCTCGACTTCATGCGCAGGAACGCCCGTTCCTGGGTCGTCTCGGTGGCCCTGGGCATTATTTCGCTGGTTTTCGTGTTCTACATGGGCGGTGGCGCGCGCATCGGCTCGGGGCCGCAGGCCGTCGCGATGGTTGGCGACACGCAGATCACAATGAACGAACTGCAGCGGGCGCGCACGCGCAACGAGCAGCGCTACCGAGAGCAAGCCGGCGGCAAGCTCACGCGCGAAATGCTACGTGCGCTCGACCTGCCGTCGATGACGCTCAACCAGCTGATCGACCGCACGGTGCTGGTGCAGGAAGCCGAGCGGATCGGCCTGCGCGTGCCCAACGACTCTTTGCGCATGGCAATCCGACAAGTGCCGGCGTTCCAGCGTAACGGGTCCTTTTCTCCCGGAGTCTACAAGATGCTCGTGCGCCAGCAGGGGTTGAGCGCGGCCGGCTTCGAGCACTCGATGCGGGAAGACATCCTCGTGCAACAGCTGCTCGACGTCATCCGCCGTGGCGTCCGCATAAGCGAAGACCAGGCGTTCGAAAAGTATCGGCGAGAGAACGACAAGATTTCTCTGCGCTACATCGACGTTCCGTCGTCTGCGTTTCGCGACAAGGTTACCATCGACGAAGAAGCGCTAACCGCTTTTTTTGATGAGAACTCCGAGCAGTACCGGCGGCCCGAACAGGTTCGCATTCGCTACGCAGCGTACACCCCCGATGCCTTCGTCGCGCAAACGACAGTCGACGACGAAGCGATCGAGGAGTACTACTATTTAAACAGCGACCGGGAGTTCAGCAGTTCTGAGCGTGTCGGCGCGCGTCACATTCTAAAGAAAGTCGCAGCGGACGCCGACGAGCAGACGAAAGCCGCCGCTCGCGCGGCACTCGAAGCGATCGCCAAGCGCATTGCCGCGGGCGAAGATTTCGAAACCCTGGCGCGCGAGGCCTCCGACGACACGAGCGCCGCCGACGGCGGCGATCTCGGCGTGTTCGAACGCGGCAAGATGGTCAAAGCGTTCGACGACGCCGCCTTCGCGCTTTCCGCGGGCGAGGTCAGTGACATCGTCGAATCGCCCTTCGGTTTCCACATCATCCAGGTCTACAGCCACGAGGCCGGCGGCAAGAAGTCGCTCGAAGAAGTACGCGACGAGATCGCCGCCAAGCTGGTGACGGGAAAGGCCGGCGACGTCGCCTTCGACAGCGCCGCCAGCGATGCCGCCGCGATTGCCGACGGTGCTTCCTTCGACGAGGTCGTCAAAGAACGTGGGCTGGAGATCGAGACCTCGCCCTTGCTCGGAAAGGGCGACGTTGTCCCGGGGATCGGCCCGGCGCCGACCTTCGTCAGCACGGCGCTGGCGCTTGCCGATGGCCAAACCAGCGAACCGGTACACATCGGCAAGAACTACTATCTGCTACAACTCGCCGAGCGTAAGGCGAGCTACGTTCCGGAGCTCAGCGAGGTGCGCGAGCAAGTCGAAAAGGCGTTTCGTCGAAAACGCGCCGCCGATCTTGCGCGAGACCGCGCCGAATCCTTGCTCGACAAACTGCGCGAGGGCGGCGACTTCGAGCAAGTGGCCAAGGCCGAGGGCTTCGAGGTCGAGCAAACCGAACCCTTCGACAGGCGTGGCAGCTACGTGCCGGGACTCGGCGGGCTGCGCGGACTCAAGGAGTCTGCGTTTCAAACCAAGGCCGACGGCGAGTTGCTGCCGCGCGTATTCACGCAGGGAAACGACGCCTACGTTTGCATCCGCACGTCCTACCAGCCGGCCACGCGCGAAGGCTTCGAAGAAGACAAACAGAGCTACATGGATTCGATGCTCGAGCAGGAGCAGGCTCGCGTGATCGATGCCTTCGTCTCCCAGCTCAAGAACGACGCCGAGGTGTCGTTCAACAAGACGCTGGTCGATCAGTTCTTGCAGTAACGCGGGCTGGCCGAGGGAGCGCTATCGAAGCGCCTCCCAGGCCTCGGCCACCGATTCCACACCCTCGGCGCTTTCGGCGCCAAGTTCGCGCGCCGTATCGAGTGCCGCGCGTGGCACGAGCAGACGCCGAAAGCCGAGACGTACGGCTTCCTTGATTCGCGCGCGCGCCTGGCTGACCGGCCGCACTTCGCCCGTCAGACCGATTTCGCCCATCACCACGAGGTCGCTCGCTAGCGGCCGATCGACGTAGCTCGAAGCGAGCGCCGCTACCACCGCCAAGTCGGCCCCCGGGTCGTCGACACGCACGGCGCCGACGGTGCTGACGAACAAGTCCTGGCTGATCATTGCAAGGCCCAGGCGTCGCTCCATCACGGCGGCCAGCATCGCAACCCGGCCGTGATCGATGCCCAGGGTCGTGCGCCGCGCGCTGCCGGGATTGCTGGCGGCTACCAATGCCTGCACCTCGACGAGCAACGGCCGGCTGCCCTCGATGCAGGCGGCGACGACCGAACCGGAGGCTTCCTTGCGGCCGCTGCCGGAAAAAGCCTCCGAGGGGTTGTCGACTTCGCGCAGGCCGCTAGCGAGCATCTCAAAGACCCCGATTTCATTGGCCGGCCCGAAACGGTTCTTGACCGCGCGCAGAATGCGAAAGACGTGGTGCTTGTCTCCTTCAAAGTAAAGCACCGTGTCGACCATGTGCTCGAGCACCCGCGGTCCGGCGACGAAGCCTTCTTTGGTGACATGGCCGATCAAGATCAGTGCGACTCCGGTCTCGCGCGCGCAGGTAACGAGCTCGGCCGCGGCCTCACGTAGCTGAGAGACGCTGCCGGGCGCGGAATCGATGCGCGCCGTGTAGGCCGTCTGAATCGAATCGACGACGGCAACGGCCGGCCGGTGCTTTTTGATCGCCTCGACGATCGCAACGGTATCGGTTGCCGCCAAGACGAGGATGCCGGCAACGGTTGCGCCGACACGTTCGGCGCGCAGGCGTACCTGAGCCGGCGCTTCTTCGCCGGCCACGTAAAGTACCGTGCCTGCGCTCGCGGCCACTCCGCGCGCAAGCTGCAGGGCCAGTGTCGACTTGCCGATGCCGGGATCGCCACCGAGCAACACGCAGCTACCGGCGACCAGACCGCCGCCGAGCACGCGGTCGAGTTCGCTGCTGCCGGTCGTCAGGCGCCCGGCGTCGGCACCGGCGCTTACTTCTTCGAGCGCGACGACCTCACGCTGGCCGGCCACGCTCCGGCCACCGGCCGCCTGGGCCCGCTGCCGGCGGGGCTCGACCGCCTCTTCGACGTACGTATTCCAACCGCCGCAGGCCGGGCACTTGCCCAGCCACTTGGCGCTACGTGAGCCGCATTCTTGGCAGACGAACTCGGTTCGCCGGGCCGCCCTGGACTGTCGCGTCGCCATCGTGCCTCGTCCCTCATGATCCCGATATTCCAGCGCTCCGCCGGCTGCAACGGGCGAGAGCACGGCCCGGACAGGCAGGGGCCTTGTGGCTCGATCCTTAGTCAACCTCAGGTGGCCAACGAGGGTTGACTAACTTCTGGTTTTGGCGAACTCTCGCGGCTGCGTACGCGCCCGCTCCTTCGTCTCGCGCGGACTACCCGGCCGCTACCGCCGACTTGGCTCGGCCGGCTTCCGAGGCTCGCGCGGAGACTGGCACAGACGCGGCGGCTCAAGCAATGACAAAGCAATCATCGATTCGAGCCAGCGGAGAGCCGAGCGCGTCCGCCG
>CAZJCO010000277.1:0-4123 GCA_964544375.1 uncultured Myxococcales bacterium | reverse complement strand
ACAGAGATCACGCGACTCTGCAGAGTGAGCTACGACACCGTGATGCTCGACCTGCCGCCCGAGCTTCGCGCCGACGACGACCGGCTCGCGGAAATCGCGGCGACGATCAAGGCCGGCTGACTATGGCATCGGCCCAGGGCTTGACCCCCGTCGTCTGGGTTGCGAGAGTGGTTTGGTATTGAACCGCAAGACCTTCTTCATCCTGCTGCTCGTCGGAATCGCCTTTCGTGCGGTTCTCCTGCTGAACGTCGAACTCGTCAATGGCGGCGACGTAGACGTCTATCTGGCCGATGAGGGCATCGTCGGTTTGATGGCGATGCACATTCGCGAAGGCCGCGCTCTGCCGATTTTCTTCTACGGCCAGCACTACCTCGGCGCTCTCGAAGCCTATCTCGCGGCGCTCAGCTTCTCGCTGTTCGGCGCCTCGCTTCTCGCTCTCCGGGCAACGACTTTCGCGGTCTCGCTGGGACTGCTGTGGGCCGTCTACGCGTTCGCTCGGCGAGCCTATTCGACGGCCGCCGCGCGCTGGGCCACAACGCTGGTCGCCCTCTCACCGATGTACTTCTTGCAGTGGAACCTCAAGGCACGCGGGGGATTCGTCGAGCACATCTTGCTGCTGTTCGTTCTCATGATTCTGCTGTGGCGCTTTCTCTACGAGAAATACCGCCGCCCTTGGCCAACCTTCTTGCTAGGTCTGACCGCCGGTATCGCCTTCTGGGTGAATCAGCTTGCCTTGTCCTACCTCCTCGTGATCGCAGCGGCGCTCGTCGCCGAGGGCATCGAGCGGCGAGCCTGGCGATCGCTGGCCGCGGGTTTTCTCGTCGGTGCGAGCTTGCTGATCGCGTACAACACCGTACATCCGCTGGCGACCTTCCGCACGCTGGCGCGCAAGTCGATCACCATGAATCGCGTGCCGGCCGCCGAGCGTGACGACAACTGGGTGGTGCGCGGCTTGGGCAAGCGCCTGCAAGCGCTGTCGAACGGCGCCGACAAGATCGGCATGGTCTTCGGCGTGCCGCCGCGCGCCGGTGTCGCGCGGCTAGGGCTGAGCGCCGAGGCTCGCAGCGGCGACCGGCTGACGCGCGTGCGCCAATACTTGGCGCTGCTGCCCTTGGTGTTCTTCGGCGGTGCTTTGCTCGCGTTTCGTCCGCACCGGCTGCCGAGGGGTTCCGGCCGAGGTCGCTTCTTGTCTCTCGGTGCCTGGAACTGGCGCGAACCCGACGCGCTGCTGTTCCTCTTTTTCGTCGTTACCTTCGCCGTTGGCTACGTCAGTCCGCGCTACATGCTGCCGGCCTACCCGATTACGGCGGTCGTCGCGGGCGCGGTGGCGGCGCGTGCCTCGGACGAAAAGCGACGCTGGATCGTCGCGGGCATCGCCGTCGTGCTTGCCTACAACGTGCTTAGTTGGGTCGATCTGCGCGCCGCAACCGGCCGGGGAAGCAGCCAGCGCATCGACACGCTCGTGCGATCGCTCGAAGATGCAGACCTGACCCGTTGCTATTCGGCCGGCCCGATGTACCACGCGGTCTTTGCCTCGGGCGAGCGCATCGTTCTGTCACCGCTGCAAAAGGATCGCTACCCGCGATACGCAAAACTCGTCGGCGCGGCCGAGCGGATTTGTTACGTTTTCCGGAAGGACCAACGCCGCAAACGGCAGCATCTCGCGTTTGCCCAGCTGCTCGCCGCCAGACGGATCCACTACCGAACGATGGATGCGGGCGAGTACACCGTGCTGTATGATTTTGAACCTCGAGAAAAAATCACCGAACGAGACATGGTGCGCGTGCGACGGGGGGAACAGCCGCGCGGCGCAGTCGGCAAGAGGCCATGACAAGCAGCGATTCGCCAGAAAACGGCTTTCGGCCGTCCGTCTCTGTCCTGATTCCGGTCTACAACGGAGAAGACACGATCGCGCGCTGCGTGGAGTCGGTTCTCGCACAGGACTACCCGGACTTCGAGGTCGTGGTCGTCAACGACTGCTCGAGCGACGATACCGGACGGATTCTCGACGCCTATGCCGAGCGTGCCACGGTACTGACCAATCAACGCAACTCGGGTATCGCCAGGACCTACAACCGTGCGCTGGCCGAATCCCGCGGAGAAGTCGTCGTCATGCTCGCGAGCGACTGCGCACTGCGTTCGCCGGATTACCTGACCCGCCTGCTCCGGCACTTCGACGACGCCAGCGTCGGCGCCGTCGCCGGCAAGGCGATCATCGAAGATTTTGATCGCGCTCCCGCGATCCACCGGATTTTCGCACGGCTCAACATTCTCGACGTCAACAACGACGAGACCGGCACGCACGAGGTAAATTTCGTTGAGGTACGCTGCGATGGATTTCGCCGTTCGGTTCTCGAAGAACTCGGCGGCCTCAACGAAGACTTGTTCCGCTCGAACGAAGACCAAGACTTGTCGATCCGCATCGTACGGCTCGGCTATCGGCTTCTGCAGGACGATTCGCTCGAGTTCGATCTTGGTTTCGGCGGCACCGAAGACACACTCGGCAAGCTCCTCAGCAAGCAGTCGCAGTACGCCCGCGGGCAGGCCTACATTACGGTGAACTACGGCGTCGGCTCCTCCGACGGTCTGTGGGAAAACCCCAACCGCCGGGCGCGTGCGGCGCACCGCATGTCGCAGGTCGCTTCCCTACCGATCCTCGTCGCCCTCGGGCTGTCCGGCACGCTATGGTCGCCCGCCCTCTGGGGCATCCCGCTGCTCTTGATTCAGCGTCTCTGGCACTACTACGGCCTCGCCGGCGATCTTCGCTCGATCGAACGGCTCGCGGCGCTGCCGCTCGGGCTCTGCTCGGATGCGATCTATTCGGTCGCCTTCATCGGCAGTGCGATCGGTTGGGTGCTGAGCGGCAAGTCCGTGATGTCGGCGGGCCGGCGGGCGCATGGACATGGCCCCCGCGCTTCGAAATAATGCCGCCTAGCGCGCCGGAGGCAACGCGCGTCGACCGCTAGGCGCGCCGAGCGTAGGACGCGCGCGGCGTTTCCAGCAATCCAATGGAGGATATCGAACCATGGCAGAAGCCGATCACTACCTGTTTCGCGTCGAAGACGGCGTCGGTATCGTCACCTTCAACCGCCCCGACCGTCTGAACGCCGTCAACTGGGAACTTGCCACCGATCTGGTCGAACTGTTCCGGCGGCTGCGCCATGACGACGAAGTCCGCACGATCGTTCTCACCGGCGCCGGTCGCGCGTTCTGCTCCGGAGGCGACGCCGAGTGGCTGAGCGGTAGCGACGACCGGCCGATCCCCGGCCTTTCGGAGCAACAGGTATTGCCGCGCTACCAACGCAAGACTCCGGCGGGCCCTTTTACCGAGTTCACGCGGATGATCGTCGAAGTCGAAAAACCGGTCATCGCCGCCATTCACGGCCCGGCGATGGGCGCCGGACTGGCGTACGCGCTCGCTTGCGACCGGCGCTTTGCCGACCCCACCACCCGCATGTGCGCCGCAATGGTACGGCTAGGATTCGCGCCGGACTGCGGCATTACCTACTTCCTACCGCGGGTGACGCGCCTTTCGACCGCGCTGCGCATGGTCGAAACCGGCTGCATTCTCGAAGCGGAGGAGTGCGAGAAAGAAGGCCTGATCGACGAGTTGGTTCCCGAGGGGCAGGAGTTCGAAGCCGCGCTGGCCTACGCCAAGAAGCTCGCCCAAGGACCGAGCGTGGCAGTGGACCTGGCACGCCGCTTCATCCACAAGGCGCTCACCTCGAACCTCGACGAGATCCTCGACTACGAGGCCGTCGCCGCAACGATGTCGGCCCACACCGAGGATGCGCGCGAAGGCACCAGTGCCTTCGTCGAAAAACGCAAACCGAATTTCAAAGGAAGGTAAACCGCTCTACTTACAGACCAGGCCGTGCGCGCTCGCCGCGCAGGCCGACGCGCTCGAACCGCAGTCGTCTCCAACCAGCACGGTCAGTCCGCCCGCGGCAGCCGACGGTCCCACGAGAACCAGACGTACGGCAACCGCCTTCCAGCGCCACTCCCCCGCTGGGGCGCGGTGCCGGAATCATAGTCGGCAACGAGATACGCGTCCTCGGTCGTCACCAGCAGGGGCTGTACCTGGGTGTATTCGAGTGCCGGCTGCGTGGGCACCACGGCGGTC
>CAZJCO010000276.1:0-4131 GCA_964544375.1 uncultured Myxococcales bacterium | reverse complement strand
CTTTGGCGCGAGTCGCCGCCAGGATCGTCGATGCGCACGACATAGGCGCCGAAGCCTCCGAGCACGGCCGCCGCCAGAGAAGCCCAAAATTCGGTCGTCAGATCGACGACGAGGATTTCTTCGAGCGCCGCGCTCATTGCTGCTGCGCCGCTCCGCCTTTGCGCCCCGTCGGCCGTCTCGGCTTTCCGCCCCTGTCTTGTCGCTGGCTTCGCATCCTTTGCCTGTGTGATTGGCCCGACCAAGCCCCGCCGAACCTCAACCGTGGCGGCAGATTATGGTCGCCGGCTGCCCTCATTGCAACACGTTCTAGTCCCCTCAGCGCGGCCCCCCGGCCCCCCTTGCCGCTGTCGTCTTCCAACGTTTCGCCTCCCAGAACCCTGCAATATCAAGGGGTTCCAAAAGGGGCTTATCCCTGTCAAGTCCCCCGTCTAGTCAGGCGGCGGAAGAAGTTGAGGAGGCCTACCCAGAGGGTGCGCAGGACGAGGGGGACGATCGCGATCGGCTGCTCGACGGCCGGCGGAGGCGGCGCTGCAGGATCTCCGGTCGCGGCGGCGGCGCCCTGCTCGGCCGGACCCTCCATGCCGGCCTTGGCGGCGTTGACGAATTGGAGAAAGAGCTGGTGGGACACGCCTTCGATCATGCGCCGGCCGACCTGCATGATCTTTCCCGTCAGATCGACGTGTGCGTCCGTGACGACCTCGGTCCTGCCCGGCGCAAGCTCACGCAATTGGCTCGTGACCGTTCCCTTCGCCGTACCACCGCCGGTTTCTTTTCCTTCGGCACGCAGCGCCACGCGGTGAGATTGCTCGTCGACCTCGGTGAACTGAACCTTCCCTTTGTAGCTCGCCGTGACCGCGCCAACCTTGATCTTGACGCTGCCGAGATAGGTTTGCTCGTCGACGACTTCCTCGAGCTTGGCGCCCGGCATACAGGAGACCATCTTGTGCGGGTCCATGACGAAGGCCCAGACCGCGTCGATCGCCGCGTCTACTTCAAAACTCTCTCGGATTTCGATCGCCATGGAATTCTCTCGTCTCTTCGCTTACGGCTCACACGAGCGCTTCATAGTCTGCCGGAACATCTACGTCGAGCAGCGGTGCGCCGGCAACCTCGACCTCGCAGACCCATTCGGGATGCTCGGCAAGAATGTCGCGGGCGCCGCGATCGCCGCGAAGCCGCTCGATCTGCGGCCACAGTCTGCGCGCCAGCACCACCGGATGCCCGGGCACGCGCCGGCCGTCGGTGGCAGAATATAGCGGTCGCGCGCAGGGGGAACCAGAGCGGTGGGCCGCTTCTATCATGCGATCGATCAATGCAGGTGTAACGCTCGGTTGATCGCCGAGCAACACCGCTACCGCTTCGCAATCTTTCGAAGCCGCGGCTGCGGCGACGCCTGCGCGGAGCGAGGCACCCTGCCCTTCCTGGTAATCGCGGCACTCGACCACCCGACCGCGCGGGCCAGGGTCGATCGCCGCGCGAATCTCGCCGGCGCGATGGCCGAGGACGACGACGACCTCGCTCAAGACCGACGCCGTCGCGGCGTCGATCACGTGCTGCAGCATGGGTCTTCCGCCGATGTCGAGCAATTGTTTGGGCGCGGCAAGACGCCCCATGCGGCTCGAGGTTCCGGCCGCAAGAATCACACCTGCAACTCGCACGCAGGATCCGGCGTCCGCACCCGCGTCGCCGCGGCCGCCGCAGTCGCCGCCGCCTCGATCGCCGCCAGGGCCCACCGTCTCAACCCGCCGGCGTTTTCATGCTTAACGGCACGGCGTCGCGCTCGTATCGCGATGCGACCATCTCGGCCAACACCGCAAGTGCAATCTCTTCGGGTGAGCGCCCGCCCAAGTCGAGCCCGACGGGCGATCGGATGAGATCCAACTGCTCGTCGCCGTAGCCGAGTTCACGCAGGCGCTTCTTACGCCGCTCATGCGTCTTGCGGCTACCGATCGCACCGATGTAACGCGCACCGTTTTCGAGCGAGTGGGCAATCGCCGGGGTATCGAACTTGGGATCGTGGGCCAAGGCCACGACGTAGCAATCCGTGCCCAAGGTCATTTGCGAAAGGGCTTCTTCCGGCCAGGCGCACACGATTTCGTCCGCATCGGGAAGCCGCTGTGCGTGCGCAAACGCGGACCGCGGGTCGATCACCGTCACGTGAAAGCCAAGCACGGAGGCCATCCGGCTGAGTGCGATCGCCGCGTGCGTGGCGCCGACGATGACCAAGCGCTGCGGGCGCGCGAACCCTTGCACGAAGACCCGCGCCTTCTCGCCGCCCAGGGCGAGTTCGATCGTACCGGCGGTCGCCGTCTGCATTCGTCGCTCCGCCTCGGCGAGGATCGCCTGATCGGCCGCCGAGTCGATCGATCCCGTCACCGCACCAGCGTCGTTCACCACCAAGCGCCGCCCCCGTAACGGCTCGGGATCGACGACCACCGCCGTCGCACCCGCGAGGTTGGCTTCCAGCAGTTCGGCCAGGCGCGCCCAAAGAGGCCCATCGTGGAACGGCTCGATCAACGCCTCGACGCTGCCACCGCAGGTAAGGCCGACCTCGAGTCCCAAGTCGTCGGCGACGCCGTAGGTCGCGGTTTGTGCGCGCCCTTCGCCGAGTACCGCGCGGGCTCTCTCAATCGCGTCGTTTTCGACGCAGCCGCCGGTGATCGAGCCGACGACTTCGCCGTCCTCGGTAACTGCCATCCAAGCGCCGACCGGCCGCGGTGAGGTGCCGTGCACCTCGACCAGCGTACACAGCGCCGCTTTCCGACCGGCCGCGTGCCAGTCGCGGATCTGATTGAGGACCTCTCGCATCGGCCGGCTTCACTCATCGCAGCCGCGCCTCTTCGAGTCAATACTGCGAGCCGTTTCGCCTTGTCCTTGCTCGGCGGCCGGGGCAGGTTATCGCGTCGCCGAAGAACTGCGTGGCTCTCGGAAAGACGACTTGGAGAAACGACCATGAAATTCACGATTCCCATCGCCATGTGCGATCCCGCCGATTATGTCCCGCTGGCCGAGGAGGCCGATGCCTGCGGCTTTCACGGCGTCGCCGTACCCGATGGAGTGTTCTTCCCGGAAGTCGTCAAAGAAAAGTATCCCTATACGTTCGACGGCAGCCGTTTCTGGACGCCCGACACGCCGTTTCTAGAACCGTGGGTAGTCATTCCGGCGATGGCCGCGCGCACCGAACGTATCATGTTCTACACCTATGTTCTCAAGCTGCCGATCCGTCATCCGCTGCTCGTAGCACGCACCGTGCAGTCGGCCGCCGTGCTGTCGAACAACCGCGTCGCACTCGGCGTGGGCACCAGTTGGATTCCGCAGGAAGCCGAATGGCTCCACACCGAGTTTGCCACCCGCGGCAAACGCGCCAACGAGGCGATTGAAATCATTCGTAAGGTGCTCGGTGGCGGGATGGTCGAGTATCACGGAGAGTATTACCAATTCGGCAGGCTGCAGATCGCGCCGGCGCCGAGCAAACCGGTGCCGATCATCGTCGGCGGCCATTCGCGTCCGGCGTTGCGCCGCGCTGCCCGACTTGGCGACGGTTGGTGCTCGGCGAACTGCACCGAAGCAGACCTGAAGTCGGTCCTCGCGCGACTCGGCGAGTTGCTCGAGGCCGAAGGGCGCGATCGAGAAAGCTTCGACATTCACGCGTTGTGCGTCGACGTGTGGAATCGCGAAGGCTACGAACGCCTGGCGTCTTACGGCGTAAACAACATCTACGTCGTACCCTGGGCGCTGTACGGAGCCGACTCCGCGTCGATCGACGAGAAACGCAAGGCCGTCGAGCGCTTCGCGCGCGAGGTGATCTCGGCGTAGGCCGGGCGACGAAGCAACGGACGGCGCGGTCGCTCCGCGAGGACCGGAGGCCGCCGGCAGGAGGGGATCATGGAAAAACTCGTCTACGTCGTGTGGAAAAACCCGACGCTTTCACCTGCCGCCTTTCGCGATCAAATCGTCGGGCCGATCGCCGGCGCCCTCGCCGCGGCCGGTGCGCGCCGAATCTCAGCCAATGTTGTCGACGAGCACGTCGAGGCAGCGCAGACGGTACGCATGACCCAGCTCGACCCGCCGATCGACGGCACCGTCTCGCTCTGGATCGCAGACTCGGACTTGCGCGCGGCGCCCGACGCG
>CAZJCO010000275.1:0-4186 GCA_964544375.1 uncultured Myxococcales bacterium | reverse complement strand
TGGGTATGCCGCAAGTCACGGCAATCTCGGAAGCCAGCAAGGTCGCGCGTGCGGCCGGCGTTCCCGTCATCGCCGACGGCGGCGTGCGCTACAGCGGCGATGTTACCAAAGCCTTGGCCGCCGGCGCCGACAGCATCATGATCGGCAGCCTTCTCGCAGGCACCGAGGAAAGTCCGGGCGAAACCGTTCTCTACCAGGGAAGGACCTACAAAATGTATCGCGGCATGGGCTCGCTAGAAGCCATGCGCGGCGGTATGAGCAAGGACCGCTACTTTCAGGAGGGCCAAGACGACGTCAAGCTGGTGCCCGAGGGAATCGAGGGACGCGTTCCCTACAAGGGTTCGCTGGCCCCGACGATCGAGCAGTTGGTCGGCGGCCTGCGCGCTGGAATGGGCTACGTCGGTACGCGAGACCTCGTTTCATTGAGGCAAAACGCCCGTTTCATCAGAGTGTCACCGGCAGGGCTGAGGGAGAGCCACGTGCACGACGTGACCATGACGAAGGAGCCTCCCAACTACCGGCTGGACTGATTACGGCGGCCATGCTCCTGATCCTCGACTTTGGCAGCCAATATACGCAGCTGATCGCTCGTAGAATTCGCGAGGCACAGGTCTACTGCGAGATTCATCCCTATAATCTGTCGCTCGAGAAGGTGCGCGCGCTGGCGCCGCAGGGAATCGTCCTGTCCGGCGGACCCGCGAGCGTCTACGACAGCGACGCGCCGCGACCGGCCGAAGGAGTACTCGATCTCGACCTACCGTTTCTCGGCATCTGCTACGGCATGGGCCTGCTGCTCGAGCACGCCGGCGGCCGCGTCGCGGCTTCGGGAAAGCGCGAGTACGGTCCGGCGGATGTCGTCGTCCGCGACAACGACGGCGTGTTTGCCAACCTCGAGGTCGGCTCCGCGACCCGCGTATGGATGAGCCATGCCGACCGTCTCGAAGAAATCCCCGCCGACTGGCGGGCCGTTGGTGCGAGCGACAACTCGCCGTTGGCCGCCGTATGTAACCGCAGTGGACGCCGCACCGGCCTGCAGTTTCACCCCGAAGTGGTCCATAGCAGGCAAGGCAGACAGATCCTCGAGAACTTCCTGTTTCGCATCTGCCGCCTCGAGGCCGACTGGACCATGGAGGGTTTCGTCGAGACCGCGGCGGCGCGTATCCGCGAGCAAGTCGGAGAGGGGAGGGTCGTCTGCGGCCTGAGCGGCGGGGTCGACTCCACCGTCACCGCGGCCCTGATCGAGCGTGCGATCCCCGGACGCCTGACCTGCGTGTTCGTCGACAACGGCTTGCTCCGCAAGAATGAAGCCGACGAAGTTCGTAGCAAGCTCGGCGATTACTTTGGTGCGGATTTCGTCTTCGCCGACGCCTCTTCCCGCTTTCTCTCGGCCCTGCAAGGTGTCAGCGATCCCGAACGCAAGCGAAAGATCATCGGCCAGACCTTCATCGAAGTTTTCGAAGAAGCCGCTGCCAACGTCGGCACCGAGCGTGGCCGGGCCGAATTCCTGGCCCAAGGAACGCTCTATCCCGACGTCATTGAGTCGGTTTCCGTCAAAGGACCGTCGGCGACGATCAAGAGTCATCACAACGTCGGTGGCCTGCCCGATCGGATGCGGCTTGAGCTGGTCGAACCGTTGCGCGAACTGTTCAAAGACGAGGTCCGCGCCGCCGGAGCGGTGCTCGGCATTCCGGCCGAGTTCCTCGGAAGGCACCCGTTTCCGGGTCCGGGACTAGCCGTGCGCATTCTCGGGCCGGTCACGCCGGAGGACCTGGCCATGTTGCGCGAAGCCGACGCCGTCTTCATCGAGGAAATTCGCCGAGCCGGCCTTTACGACGACATCTGGCAGGCCTTCGCCGTACTGCTGCCGGTGCGCACGGTCGGCGTGCAGGGAGATTACCGCACCTACGACCGCGTCGTCGCGCTGCGCGCGATCGTCAGCGAAGACGGTATGACGGCAGACTGGTTCCGTTTTCCGCCCGAAGTTCTCGAGCGAAGTTCGGCCCGTATCAGCAACGAAGTCCGCGGCGTGAGCCGCGTGGTGTACGATATTTCTTCCAAGCCGCCGGCGACGGTCGAGTGGGAATAGCACGCAAATCATGAGCTACGCGCATCTCCACCTCCACACGCAATACAGCCTGCTCGACGGCGCGACGAAGATCTCCGCGCTCATGAAAAAAGTCGCCGCGCTCGGCATGCCGGCCGCGGCCATGACCGATCATGGTAACATGTTCGGCGCGATCCAGTTCTACCGATCGGCCAAAGCCGCCGGCGTCAAACCGATCATCGGCTGCGAAGTCTACGTCGCGCCGCGAAGTCGAAAAGAGCGGTCGCCGGTGGCCGCCAGCGACTACGAGCGTGCCGGCAATTATCACTTGATCCTGCTCGCCATGAACCTGGAGGGCTACCGGAACCTGAGCCGGCTGGTTTCGCAAAGCTATACCGACGGTTTCTATTACAAGCCGCGCATCGACAAGGAACTTCTGCAGGAGTTTCACGGTGGCCTGATCTGCCTTAGTGGCTGCCTGGCAGGCGAGGTTGCCAATGCGATCAGCAACGGTCGCACGGAAGCCGCCCGCCAGGTCATCGAAGAATACGCGACCCTGTTCGGCAACCGCTATTACCTGGAGGTACAGGACAACCACTTGCCCGAGCAACGAACGGTCAACGAGTTCTTGATCGACATCGCACCGAAGGTAGGCGTGCCGCTGGTGGCGACCAACGATTGCCACTACCTCGACCACGAAGACTCCAAGGCCCACGAAGTGCTCCTCTGCGTACAGACCGGGAAGAGTCTTTCCGACGAGAACCGCTGGCAATTCGGCACCGACCAGCTCTTCGTCAAGGACGCCGATGAGATGCTGGCGGCCTTTGCCGGCAGCGAAGAAGCCGTGCGTACGTCGGTCGAGATCGCCGAGCGCTGCGATCTCGAATTGACCTTCGACAAGCTGCAGTTTCCGGTCTATCGCACGCCCGACGATACCAGCCTGGCAGACTTTCTGACACGCGAAGCCCGCGAGGGTCTCACGCGGCGGCTCGAAAGCCGCCGGCAGCACGAGCCACCGCTCGATGAGACCGCCTACCACAGCCGGCTCGAAGACGAGCTGGCGATGATCGTGCAAATGGACTTTGCCGGCTACTTTTTGATCGTCGCCGATTTTGTCAATTTCGCCAAATCAAAAGGCATCCCGGTCGGGCCCGGACGGGGATCGGCGGCCGGCAGCATCGTCTCGTACGCGCTCGGCATCACCGACATCGATCCGATTCAGTACAATCTGTTGTTCGAACGTTTTCTCAATCCCGAACGGGTGACGATGCCCGACATCGACGTGGACTTTTGTTACGAACGCCGTGACGAGGTTCTCGAGTACGTTCGAAGCAAGTACGGCCATGACCACGTTGCCAACATCATCACGTTTGGAACGCTGAAGGGGAAAGCCGTCATTCGCGATGTCGGCCGCGCCCTCGACTTCTCGTTCGCCGATACGGATCGCATCTGCAAGATGTATCCCGCGCCCAAGCAGGGCAAAGACTACTCCCTCGAACGTGCACTGGAGATCGAGCCGCGCCTGCGGCAACTGCGCGAGTCGGGCGAGCGCGAAGGCAAGCTCTTCGAGTACGCCATCAAACTCGAAGGTCTCGCTCGACACGTTTCCAAACATGCCGCGGGCATCGTCATCTCGGAAATGCCTCTGGTCGAACAGGTGCCGCTCTACGTCGACAAGGACGGCACCGTGATGACCCAGTTCGCCGGGCCGGACATCGAGGCCATCGGACTGATCAAGTTCGACTTCCTGGGCCTCAAAACGCTGACACAGATCGCCGATGCGCTGCGCCTGGTACGCGAAACACGCGGCAAAGAAGTCGACTTGGCCAACCTTCCGCTCGACGATGCGCGGGTTTATCGATTGCTGGCGCGAGCGGACACGATCGGCGTGTTCCAAATGGAAAGCGGCGGCATGCGCAAGCTGCTGACACAGATCCGCCCGGCCAATTTTGTCGACCTCATCACGATTTTGGCCCTGTTTCGCCCGGGACCGCTCGACAGCGGCATGGTCGAAGAATACATCAAGCGCAAGGTCGGCAAGGAAGCCGTCCGCGTGCTCGACGAATCGCTGCGTTCGATCCTCGACGAAACCTACGGCGTCATCGTCTATCAAGAACAAGTCATGCAAATCGCGCAGGTCTA
>CAZJCO010000274.1:0-4235 GCA_964544375.1 uncultured Myxococcales bacterium | reverse complement strand
CTGCGGCAAAGGTTCTCTTGCCCACTGGGCCCCGGCATCCAGAATGGGCGGCGGCTCGCCCGTGCGCGCCCATTCCAGGTAGTCGAGCCACACCGCCAGTTCCTTTGCCATCGCCTCGGCCGGGTCGCCTGGGTCGCCAAGAAAGTCGAGCCCGGCAGCGCGCCAGTCGAGACGATGCACCTTGGCCAACATTTCCAGGCCGGTCCACCATAGGCGCGCGCGATCCTCGGGCGTCATTTCGAAACACATGCCGACGGCCGAATGGTAGGGCGGAACGTCCGACGGCGCTTCACCGTCAACGGCATCCATGACGTAAAATGGCGCGCCGAGGACCGATGTGTCCTCTTCAAACCAACGCATCTTGGGGACCGGCACGTCGGTCGGCTCGAGGCAGGCCATGATGCGGTACTGCTGCTTCAAATCGTACTTGGGAAACACCAGGCGGTCGGTCGGCATGATACGCGCGACCAAACGCTCTCGCTCCTTGGCCGCGCCCGCCTGCCGGACCAAGTCGAACAGCGCGGTCTCGTTCGACATGCCGAGCGAGGGACGCTCGAGATTCTCTACGCGAACCGGCCCGCCCGTCTTGCGTGCCATCCAATCCGTCAGCCCCCCGGCAATACGGTCGAGATCGAGTTGTTTGAGCATCCTGGCCTACCGTCACGCGGGTGTCCGCTTGTCCGTAGCGCCCCTCAACCGCCGTCGCAAGTAGAACGCCGTCCCAGCCAGGCCAGCAACAGCAGTCCGGGAAGCGCTGCGACCGTGGTCAAAACGAAAAACTCCGGCCAGCTCATGTGGTCGGCGAGCCAGCCGCCCGACGAGGATAGCCACGTACGGGCCGCCGACATCAGCGAGGTGAGAAGTGCGTACTGCGTGGCCGTGTAGGAAACATTGCACAGGCTCGAAAGATAGGCGACGAAGGCCGCCGTGCCCATCCCGCCGGCTAGGTTTTCCAATCCGATCGTCAGCGCCAGCACCGGCAAGCTGTGACCGGCGAGCGCTTGTACGGCGAACATGAGGTTGGAGAGCATCTGCAAAACACCGCAGATCCACAGGCAACGAATCATGCCGGTGGCCTTGAGCAGACTGCCTCCTGCGGCCGCGCCCACCAGGGTCGCCGCCAGACCGTAGGTCTTGACGATGGTTGCGATCTCGGCCTTGGTAAAATCGAGTTCGAGCAAGAACGGATTTGTCATCACGCCGGCCAGGGCATCACCGAACTTGTAGAACATCACAAAGAGAAGGATGCCGACCCAGCCGCTGCGCCGCATGAAGTCGGCGAACGGACAAACCACGGCGACGTACAACCAGGCGGCCAGTTCGCTCGCGCGTCGTCCCAAGCCCCACCCGCGCGACAACCTGGCACCCATGCGTTGCGCAACGACCATGTCTCGTTCGCCAACACCTGCGCCGCCACCCGCTGCCTCGGGCTCCGAACTCCGCAGCACCGTCGCCATCCCTATCAGGATCAGCGCGGCCATCACCGCGTAGACCTCGAACCAGCCAACGTAGGTCGCAAGGAACAAAGCGCCGGCGCCCGAGACCAGCATGCCGATACGGTAACCAAAAACGATAGCGGCGGCGCCTGCCGCGTACTGCGACTCGTCGAGAATCTCCACGCGGTAGGCGTCGATGACGATGTCTTGGCTGGCCGAACAAAACGCGACCAGCAACGCGCAAACGGCGGTGACCATCGGCGCCTGGCTTGGATGGCTCGAACCCAACGCGACGAGCGAAGCCATCAAGGCTGCTTGCGTTGTCAGCATCCAGGCGCGGCGGCGGCCGAGGCGGCGCCCGAGCCAGGGGATCGGCATGCGGTCGACCGCCGGTGCCCACACAAATTTGAGTGCGTAGGGCGTCGCGACCGAGGCGAACAAGCCGATGGCGGTATTGGTCAGCCCCTCTTCTTTGAGCCAGAACGTAAGCGTCGAGAAGGTCAGTGCCAGCGGAAGCCCGCTAGAAAATCCCAGCAGCAGGATCGATAGCAGTCGCCGATCCCGGTAAACCGCTAGCGCTTCGATCCAACGCTTAAAGACCACGTCCCCTCCCCACCGCTGCATTCTCCCCCGGCGACAGTCACGACTGCAAGCCGGCTCTGATCAAAATACAGTCGTAGCAGACCGCGTTGGCTGCTACGCTCATTCGATGGCTCCTGCGATCGATGTCGGCAGCGCTAGCGAACTCGGCGACGGTGCAACGCGCAAGTTCCAAGTGCGATGCGGCGACGGACGACGCGAAGCCTTCGTCATTCGCTGGGAGGGTCTCCTGCACGCCTACGTCAACCGCTGCTGTCACATTCCGATGACGCTCGATTGGATCGAAAACCAGTTCCTGTCGAGCGACGGCCGCTTCCTTCAATGCGCGACCCATGGCGCTCTCTACGAGGTGGAAAGCGGTCTTTGCGTCTCCGGTCCGCCCACCGGAAAGGCGCTCGAGGCACTACGGGTGGTCGTCGAGAACGACCGGATTCTCGTCACGCCGCCGGAACCACGCTGACCAACACACGGCGGCGGGCACGTGGTCCGTCGAGTTCGACCACCATGATGCCCTGCCAAGTGCCGAGCACGAGATCTCCCTGTGACACCGGAAGGGTCTCGGAAGGGCCGAGGATCGATGCCTTGATGTGCGCATGGGCGTTGTTGTCGACCCGGTCGTGACGCCATCCGGCGTGTTCGGGAATGGCTCGACCGAGCGCGTCGAGAAGATCGATGCCGATGTTGGGATCGTCGTTCTCGTTGACGATGACCGCCGCGGTGGCGTGCAGAGCCATTACGTGGCAAAGGCCTTCGGCCACTCCCGACTCACGAACGATGCGCCGCACCTGTTGGGTGATCTCGATGCACTCCTGGGCGTGCGAAGTCGACAGCTCGACAATCGTCGCCATGCGTTCGCCGCCGGAGGTGGACGCCTAGGTGCGCAGGCCGCAGGCGTCGAGCGTGATCTGTCCCACCGCCGCCTTGAGCACCTGCAGCGCGTCGGTCGCCAGCACACGGCCGTCTCCGGTGGCATCGCAGAGGGTTTCGACGCAGGTCGCCCCGCCAACCGCCGTCTTCAGCGCAAACAGCGCGTCCGTCGCACTGATGCTGCCGTCGCGGTTGGCGTCGCCGCATTTGATCAAGCCAGGATAACCGATGTCGGCGAAAACCCCGAGGGTCATTGCGACTTCGTGCAGTGGACTGGTAAAGGCCGGTTCCATCAGCTCGTTCGGGGACAGCGTCTTGGCGAAGTGAGATACCGAGGAACCGGGCTCAGCCGGGTTCGGAGCGTACATCTCGACGTGACCGCCGGCACCGATCCCTGTTGTAAGGTGCTTTGGCGCCTCGGTGACCGTGGCCGAACAAGTCCAGTGCAAGTCGCTACTGGTCTGGGAGCCGTCGATCATCGCGGCGACTCGCTCGCCGTCGGTCATGTTGGGAAACTGCTTGCCGGTCGAATGGTCCTCCAGGCACAGCATGAAGGCATCGTCGAGGCCGCCCTGCTTGGCGCCGGTGGTCAAATTCACGGCGCTCAGGAATCCCAAGCCATGGCCAAGCTCGTGCAGCAGCACCGTGACGAAGTCCGTGTTCTGCCCTTGCTGACCGTCGAGCCCGTAGTAGAACAGCCTACCGCCGAGACATCCGGTATCGATGTCCGAGTTGAACTGCGCCTGGATCTCCGGCGTCGCGCCGTTCAGGTCCATCCCCGCCAAAATGTTGGCGAGTCCCACGACGTACCAGGTATTGCTGCTTGGAGCATTCGGAAAGTTGCCGTGAATCGTGGTAGCGCCGGCTTGGCCAAGTACTGCACTGTTCGAACTGCAGAACAGAGGGTCGAAGGTCGCATTGACTATCAGCGTCGCGCTACTCGCGACCACCGCACCCCACAAGTCGGCCGCGTATTGGAAGGCGATCAGCCGTTGCTGGCCAAGAGTGGTCCCGCTGTTGCCGCCCACGGGCTGTACCGGCGTCGGATCGTTGAATCCTTCTCCGGGACCGTCGTTATTGACAACATTAAAGGTAACAGCCCCAGCGCTCACCGCAGAAAAAAACAGCATGGTCGCGACCAGCGCCGACACCAGCGTCCCCTTGCTCGTCAACCGCACGTTCACTTGCCTTCCTCTCCACCGCGGGTCGTACCCTCGGTCCCCGCGGCTCGCATGATGGCAGCGGCCTTACTTGCCGGCACGCCCTCGGGGGGCCAGCCCGCTGTGTCCCGGCTAGTTCCGGGGACTGCGGGCAAACGTAGAGCCCGTGCAG
>CAZJCO010000273.1:0-4244 GCA_964544375.1 uncultured Myxococcales bacterium | reverse complement strand
GTCATGTTCTCGACACTGAGCGATACCGTTTCGGTCGCGACGGGCTGCGCCTGTTGCGCGCCTGCTGCCAGTTGCCCGACGAGGTACGGCGAGACAAAAAGACCGGCCACGACGAGCGTGATCAGCCACAAACTGACTTTGTTGATGGTTTTCGCTCCGGGCCTTGCGCAAGCGCTTCCCGGTTCGCAGGCCTCGGGCTGCGACCTGTAGACCCGATAATAGGCGAACGCCAGAAACCCCGATGCCGCCAGCATGAATAGCGGTCGGTACGGTTCGAGTGCGCTCAGGTTTCCGATCCAGGCACCGGTAGCTCCAAGGGCGACGAGGACGAGTGGCCCCAGACAGCAGACTGATGCTGCGATACCTGCCGCCAGCGCCCCGAGCAGTCCCCAGGTCGCTTTCTCAGGAAGCGCGTTTTGCGTCGTCGTATGTTTGTCCATGATGTTCTCCCAAGTCGTTTACAGCTCGTTGTTTCGGTCCAGAGACCGCAGAATCGGGCACTCCGACGTCGGAGCGCGTTCGTCGCAGGCGTTCGTAAGCTTCACCAAGGCCCGTTTGATCCGGCCAAGGGATTTCATCTTCGCGTCGATGTCGGCGATTTTTGCCTCTGCCTGCTGCTTCACCTTGCTGCAACTCGCCTTCCTCTCAACGCGCAGAGCCAGCAGGTCTTTGATCTCGCTGAGCGTAAAGCCCAGCTCTTTCGCCCGCCGTATGAACAGCAGCCGCAAGACCACGGCGTCATCGTATTCTCGGTAACCCGATGCACGCCGGGCTGGTGCTTCGAGCAGGCCTTCCTTCTCGTAGAATCGAATCGTTTCGATTCCCACGCCTGATGCCTTCGCGACCTTTCCAATCGTCATTCGCGATTCCGTCTTCGTTGCAGTCATGAGGATCATACACCCTGGAGTATACTCCAGAGTCAAGCACTAAGTTTTGGTGCTAAAAGTGGGCCGGCTCGGCGACGGCACGCGCGAACGTGTTCGGCCGCGGGCCATCGATCGTATCGCTTTCTGATGAAATCAACGCGAAGCGGCGGCCGCCTCGGTCTTGCGCAGTCCTTTCGGCAGCGTGCGTTTTCGCATGCGTACGGAGTGCGGCGTGACCTCGACGAGCTCGTCGTCGGCGATCCATTCGAGTGCGGCGTCCAGGTCGATCCGGCGCGGCGGCGTGAGGATGGTCGCTTCGTCGTGGCCGGCGGCGCGCATGTTCGTCAGCTTCTTTTCTTTCGTCAAGTTGACGTCGAGATCGTTCTCGCGCGAGTACTCGCCGACGACCATGCCTTCGTAGACGCGCGAGCCCGCTTCGACGAAGATCGTGCCGCGCTCTTGCAGATGGAAAATCGCGTACGGTGTCGCGTCGCCTTCGCGGTCGGCGACCAAGGCGCCATTCGTGCGGCCGCGAATCGGCCCGGCCCAGGGTCGATATCCATTGAACAGGACGTTTATGATGCCGGTGCCGCGCGTGGCGGTCAGAAACGTCGAGCGGAATCCGATCAGGCCACGCGAGGGAACGTCGAATTGCAGCCGTACGCGCCCCGAGTCCAAGTGCTCCATGTTGCTCATGATGCCCTTGCGAACGGCGAGCAGTTGGGAGACGACGCCGATGAAGTCCTCGGGAACGTCGACCAACAGCAACTCGGCCGGCTCGAGCCGCTGGCCGTCTTGCTCTCGGGTGATCACCGCCGGTTTTGAGACTTGTAGCTCGTAGCCTTCGCGTCGCATGGTTTCGATCAGAATGGCGAGTTGCAATTCGCCGCGTCCAGCCACGCGTAGGCTGTCCCCGACACCGGACTCCTCGACGCGCAGGCTGACATTGCGCTTGGCTTCGGCCAGCAGGCGGTCGCGGATCTTTCGCGAGGTAACGTACTGGCCGTCTCGACCCGCCCACGGTCCGGTGTTCGGGCCGAACATCATGGCGATCGTCGGCTCTTCGATGCGAATCGGCGGCAGCGCGACGGGAGCCTCGCAGTCGGCAATCGTGTCGCCGATGCCGATCTCGTCGATGCCGCCGACGGCGACGATGTCGCCGGCACGGGCCTCTTCGACTTCCTCTCGCTTGAGTCCGTTCCAAACGTAGAGCAGCCGTATTTTGCATGGGGCTTGCGTTCCGTCGGTGCGGCAGAGCGTGTACTGCGCGCCGGCGGTAAGCGCGCCCGCGACGACGCGACCGATGGCGAGGCGCCCGACGTACTCGCTGTAATCGAGGTTGTTCGCCTGGAACTGCGTCGTCGCGGCCGGATCGAATGCCGGGCCGGGCAAGCGGTCGACGATCGTTTCGAACAGCAGCTCTAGGTTGGGCGCGTCGGCCTCGGGTGCGGCCGTCGCGATGCCGGCGCGGGCGTTGGTGTAGACGACGGGAAACTCCAGTTGGGCGTCGTCGGCGCCGAGGTCGATGAACAAGTCGTAGATTTCGTCGAGCACTTCGGCCGGGCGCGCGTCGGCGCGGTCGATCTTGTTGATGCAGACGACCGCCGGGAGCCCGAGTTCGAGCGCTTTCTTCAGAACGAAGCGCGTCTGCGGCAACGGTCCTTCGGCGGCGTCGACAATCAGAAGGATCCCGCCGACCATTTGTAGGGTGCGCTCGACCTCGCCGCCGAAGTCCGCGTGGCCCGGAGTGTCGACGATGTTCAGGGTGACGCCGCGATAACGCACGGCCGTGTTCTTGGCCAGGATCGTAATGCCGCGCTCGCGCTCGAGGTCGTTGGAGTCCATCACCCGTTCGGCCACCCACTCGTTGTCGCGGAAGATTCCGCTTTGGTGCAGCATGGCGTCCACCAGCGTCGTCTTGCCGTGATCTACGTGGGCGACGATCGCGATATTGCGCAAGTCGGAGCGAACGCTTTGCGGGTTCGTCGCCGTCGCGCTGTCTACGGGGATGGTTTCGGTCGAGGCCATCGCCAAACTATCCGGCGCGCTTTCGAGGGAGTCAAGCCGAGTCCTCTGCGAGTCGGCCCTGCCGATTGACTTTGCCGGCCGCAGCCGGGACGAAGCGCCATGATCACCGTTCACCATTTGCAAGACTCGCGCTCGCAGCGCGTCCTTTGGTTGCTCGAAGAACTCGGTCTCGACTACGAGGTCAAGCGCTACGAGCGCGATCGCACGACCAGCCTGGCACCGCCCGAGCTGAAAGCCGTGCATCCTTTGGGCAAGTCGCCCGTAATCAGCGACGGCGACCTGGTGGTCGCCGAGACCGGTGCGATCATCGAATACGTCGTCGGCACCTATGGCGACGGCCGACTGATCCCGCCGCCCGGCTCGGCCGAACGCCTGCGCTACACCTACTGGTTGCACGCCGCCGAAGGCACGCTGATGCCGCTACTGGTGATGCTGCTGATCTTCGGCCGCGTCGAGACGGACACGCCGTGGTTGGTCCGGCCGATCGCAAAGGCGATCTCGGCGCAGGTGCGGTCGAGCTATCTCGACCCGAACGTGCAGGCCAACCTCGCGCTGGCGCAAGCGGAACTCGAGCGTAGCACGTGGTTCGCCGGTGAGGAGTTCAGCGCAGCCGACGTGCAGATGAGCTTTCCGATCGAAGCCGTGGCGACGCGAATCGATCTGGCAGCCGGGTATCCCAAGCTGCGAGAGTTCCTTGACCGGATCCACGCCCGGCCGGCCTATCGGACCGCGCTCGAAAAAGGCGGCCCCTACGCCTACGGTCCAGCGGCCTGAGCGCGACGGCCCGTCCGGCGGCCTGACCGCGACGGATCAGCCGGCCGCCGGCGTATTTGCAGACGAGGCAAAACGCCCAAGATCGAGTTGCTCGCGCAGGTCTCCGCCGAGAGCCTGAATCATCGGATCCAGCGGAATGCCCGTTGCGTTGGCGATGCGATCGACGACGTTGAACGCACCGATCGTCGCGGCAACGTCGATGAAGCCGTCCGGCGAGAGCAGCTTGAGCAGTTGTTGCCGCTCGCGCCGGATCGCGTCGTTATCCCCGCGCATGACGGCTTCGGTGAATGCGACGAGACGCGCGCCGTGCTCGACTCCGCCGTCCGTGGCCGGGTTTCCGTTAACGGCCGATAGGTCGATCTCGGCGCCGTTTACTTGGCTGCTCGCACGGAGCAGCGCCGCATGGGCGCTGGTTCAATAGAAGCACTCGTTCATTGCCGAGACGCGCGCGGCGATGAGTTCTATTTGCATACGATCGAGCGTGCGGCGGACGGTGGGATCGGCGATTTGTTCGGCCGCCAGGTAGTGCGCGCTCGAGGAATCTTGCAAGGCGCGTGCTTCGGCCGGCACCAGGCT
>CAZJCO010000272.1:0-4253 GCA_964544375.1 uncultured Myxococcales bacterium | reverse complement strand
CTCGAACGCGCGCCGTCGCACACACGTGTCGTGGCCGCACCACCCGCGAGTTTCCAACGAATCGACGGCGGCACCAGGCGCTCTCCCAATCGTACGCGCGCGAGTAAGTCGACGTCGAGATCTTCGAGCAGCCCGGGAAAGAGTCCTTCTAGACGGTCTCGCGAGACGCCCGCCTGCACCAATTCGACGAGAAAGCGCTCGATCTCTCCCTGGCTCTGCGCAAGCGACACATAACCGCTTACCCGCATCGTCAAGACAACGTCGGCCGGCGTCCACGGCTCATGCCGATAGCCCAGGAGCCGAAGCTCCCAAGGGATCCGCTCGCTTAGCGCCCGCTCGACGCCTGCGCAGTAGGCATCTACCGCGGCGCGTGCGCGCGACGAAAAACGTGAGGCCTCTTCAGCCGCGCCGCCGCAGAGATTGAGACGCCGGAAGAAGCGATCGACGGCGAGGCCATCCTCGTCGTCGCGCAGCTGCTCGCAGATTCGCCCTTGGCCGATGGTGCGCAGCATCAGCATCTGCAGCGCGCGATCGTAGCCGTGGCAGTAGCCGAGGCCGAAGCTCAGCGCCGGCTCCCCCGTAGCGCAAACGTGAAATACGCCGTGCTCATCGCGCGCCAGATGCACCGCCGATCCACCGCCAAATTCGAGTTTCTTGTCCACGCGAAAACCCTCGAAACCCGTCGTTTCGACTTCTGAACCGCTTGGAATTCAGCTAGTTAGAAAAGGTGCTTATCCCTGTCAACTGGCCGGGGATTTCGTCGGTGCGGCCGAGGTCGACGGGGTGATTGTGCTCGTCGACGAAGACCACCTTGGGATGCCAGCTCTCGGCCTCGCGATCTTCCATCCAGCCGAAGGCGGCGATGATGACGAGATCGCCGCGGCTCGCCTTGTGCGCGGCGGCGCCGTTGATGCAGACGACGCCGGAACCCGCCTTGCCGGCAATCGCATAGGTCTCGAAGCGCTCGCCGTTGGTCACGTTCCAGATCTGCACGGCCTCGTGCGAGATGAGGCCGGCCCGGACCATCAGATCCTGGTCGATGGTTACGCTGCCCTCGTAATCGAGGTCGGCGCCGGTCACGGTGGCACGGTGGATCTTGCCTCTGAGCATCTTACGCATTGCTTCGGACTCCTGTCGACCGGCCGGCCTCGCGCGGCGGGCCGCTCTCGTCGGTCGCGGCCCGATCGAGCCCGCGGCCAAGAATGACGTTGTCGATCAAACGCACGTCGCCTAGCCATGCGGCGACGGCCATGACGCTGTCGGCCTCGGCGTGCACGAGCGGCTGAAGGTCACGCCCACCGACGACTTCGAGATATTCCACGCGAACCTGCTCGCGGCGCGCGATCCGCTCGCGCGCGATGTTGATCAGGCAGGCACCGTCCCGCTCGCCCGCGGCAAAAGCCGCAGCCGCAGCCGCCAGGCCTTCCGACAAGACGGTCGCGGCCCGGCGCGCCTCGCTATCGAGCCGCGCGTTGCGCGAACTCATTGCCAGACCGTCGCGCTCGCGCACGGTCGGCACCGACTCGATCCGCACCGGAAAGTGCAGATCGGTCGCCATGCGCCGAATCACCTGGAGTTGCTGGTAGTCTTTCTCGCCGAAAAAGGCGACGTCGGGCCGGACCATGTTGAACAACGCGGCGACGACCGTAGCCACACCGTCGAAATGCCCCGGCCGCACCGGCCCGCACAAGCTGTCGGTCAGCCCGTCGACGTGTACGGTCGTCGCCGCACCAGGGCGATAGACGTCCTCGGCCGACGGCTGAAACAACACGTCGACCCGTTCGGCTTCCAGTAGGCTGCGGTCGCGTTCTTCGTCACGCGGGTAGCTCTCGAAGTCGTCGGCGCGGTTGAACTGTGTGGGATTGACGAAGATCGATACGACGACCACGTCGCAGGCCGCACGCGCGGCACGTACCAACGCCAGATGTCCCTCGTGCAAGTAGCCCATCGTCGGCACGAAGCCGGCCCTGAGTCCGCCAACGCGAAGCTGCCGCCCGAACTCCTGCATCTTGGCGATGTTGGTAATCGTCTTCATGCCGTTAAGTCAGCTACCCGAGCGGCCTCAGGCCCGATGGCGCACCTTGACCGGTCGCGGCGAGTTGAACGCGTGTTTGCTGGTTGGAAAATCGCCGGCGCGTACTTCCTCGACGTAACTTTCGATCGCGCTCGCGGCTTCTCGTCCGAGCTCGGCATAGCGCTTGACGAACTTGGGCGCGATTCGATCCTCGAGTCCGAGCACGTCGTGCATCACCAGCACCTGCCCGTCGCAACCGGCGCCAGCTCCGATTCCGATCGTCGGCACGCCGACCTCCCGCGTAATGCCGGCGGCCAAGTCGGCCGGCACTCCTTCGATGACGATCGCAAAGGCGCCCGCCTGCTCGAGCGCCCGCGCATCGCGGAACAGACGGTCGCGCGCACCCGGCGCGTCGCCGCCGCGACGACCCTGCACCTTGTGCCCACCCATCCGGTGGATCGACTGCGGCGTCAGGCCGATGTGACCGACCACCGGAATGTCGACGTCGACAATGCGCGCAACGGTGTCGGCGATGTTGACGCCGCCTTCGAGCTTGACGGCCTCTGCTCCGCCTTCCTTGACCATGCGCCCGGCGTTCGCGAGCGCCTCAGGCGGGGATACTTGATAGGAGAGAAACGGCATGTCGCCGACGACCAAGGCGCGCTCGCGTCCGCGCGCGACCATGCGGACGTGGTAGATCATCTCGTCCATCGTCACGCCGAGAGTGTTTTCGTGGCCCTGCACGACCATCGCCAGGGAGTCGCCGACTAGCAGCATGTCGACGCCGGCACGGTCGGCGACACGCGCAAAGGTAAAGTCGTAGGCGGTGAGCATCACGAGCTTGCGCTCGCCTTTGGCGCCGAGCACCGAGGGAACGGTGACCTTGGCCTCTTCGAATCGCTTCGCCATAAAAAAACCTCCCGGACCAGTCCGGAAGGCTTCGCCTACGGGCGCGGCGGGCCGCCCAAGCGCCCACACGCCAGATCGCTCTGCTCTCCCGTCTCGGTCCTACGATGCTCCCGCTCTAGCGCGGGCGGCACCGCTCAATCGGATCCAAGCGGTACGTAATGTTGGACACCCTGCCCCATCGAGCCAATTTCCCGGACGAGGTCGGCAAAGTCGCCGCCGTTCCCGACAAAGTCGATGTCCGAGCTGTTGACGACGAGCAACGGGGTGTCGCCGTACGTGTGGAAGAAGCGTCTGTATGCTTCCGCCACTTTCTCTATATACTCCCGGCCCAACCGTTTCTCGTAAGGACGGTCGCGCCGTTTCAACCTCCTCAGCAGGACCTCGGTCTTGGCATCAAGGAACACGACCAGGTCCGGCTTGCGCGTCCTCGCATCGAGCAACTCGTAGATCCTGTCGTACAGCGCCAGCTCGTCGCGCGACAGGGTCAACTCGGCGAAGATGCGGTCCTTCGCAAACGTATAATCGGCTACCGTCGCCCGTGCGAACAAATCCATCTGCGCCAGTTCGCACTGCTGGCGGTAGCGCTCTATGAGAAACGAAACCTGCGCGGTGAACGCGTAGCGCTCCGGATCCTCATAGAACTTGGCCAGGAAGGGATTTTCCTCGACCGGCTCGGTGACCAACCGCGCGCCCCATGCTTCCGCCAAGGCCGCGGCGAGCGACGATTTGCCGACCGCAATGGGCCCCTCCAGAGCGATGTAGCGCGCTTCTGCCAGCGCCCGGACCTCCTCCCCACCTGACTCTCGTTATTAGCGTTACCACGACCGCCTTGGTCAGTCCATAAGCAGCAGGTCGGGGCCGTCGCGGCGGCCGACTGTGCTATGCTCGGAGCATGGCGGCCGCTGCAGGAGATGCCGGTCTAGCGGGCAGTCCGGGCCGCTTCTTGATCATCGGCCTGGAGGCTGAAAAGCCCGAAGAAATCCCCCAAGCCATTGAATTGGTAGAGGAAATCCGCCCATTCGGGGTGATTCTCTTCGCCCGCAACGTGCCCGACCTGTCGGCCACGCTGGCCTGGACCGAGAACCTGCGCTCTCGTATGCCCGATCTCGTTCTCTCCGTTGACCATGAGGGGGGCCGGGTCCACCGCCTGCCCGAGCCTTTCACCCGGTTTCCGCCCGCTCTGGTGATGGCGCGCCACGGCGACCCGGGCCTCGTCCGCGAGGCGGCTCGCGCGCCGGCGCGCGAGCTGCGCGGCGCGGGGGTCGACCTTCGCTACGCTTCCGTGACCCACGTCCATACCCACACCCACACCACTCTCCTCCGGGCTTCG
>CAZJCO010000271.1:0-4266 GCA_964544375.1 uncultured Myxococcales bacterium | reverse complement strand
GATCTGCCACAATCGGCGGCGCCCCCGTGTGTCGCGCCGCCGGGTTCCCACGTGATAGAAAAGTCGGTGGAAGTGCTCGACGGTATCCCGGCCGCACCGGCCGCGGCGTTCTATCTGGAAACCTACGGTTGCCAGATGAACCTGGCCGACAGCGAACTGATTCGCGGCGTTCTAGCGGCCGACGGATTTCGCGCGGTCGACCACCCGGAGGGAGCCGACGTCATCCTTCTCAACACCTGCGCCATCCGGGAACACGCCGAGCAACGCGTTGCCCAGCGCGTGCGCCAGCTGATCTCTTCGCGGCGCGGCGGCCGCCGGGTTCGCATCGGCCTGGCCGGCTGCATGGCGCAGCACCATCGCGAGCGCCTGCTCGACGCGATCCCCGGCCTCGACTTCGTCGTCGGTCCGGACGGCTATCGCGGCCTGCCCAAGCTGCTCCAGGCCGACCGCCCGGTTGCCTCTACCCGTCTCGATCGAGAAGAAACCTACGCAGACATCGCGCCGCTGAGAAGCTCGGGAGTACGCGCATGGCTTACCATCATGCGCGGCTGCAATCGCTTCTGTACGTTTTGCGTGGTGCCGTACGTGCGCGGCCGTGAGCGCAGCATCGGCGCCGACGTGGTGATCGACGAACTCCGCAGGATTGCTGCGGCCGGCTATCGCGAGGTGGTACTGCTTGGTCAGACCGTCAACGCCTACGATCACGACGGCGTCGGCTTCGGCGAGCTACTACGCCGCTCGAATCGGGTCGAAGGCATCGAGCGTATTCGTTTCACCTCGCCGCACCCGGCCGACATGGACGAGCCCACGATTACGGCAATGGCCGAGTGCGAAAAAGTCTCTCCCTACCTTCATCTGCCTCTGCAAAGCGGATCGGATCGAATGCTTCGCGTGATGGACCGAGGGCACGGCGTCGCCGAGTATCGCCGTCTGGTCGACGAGCTGCGCCGGGCGATGCCGGATCTCGCGCTGTCGACGGACATCATCGTCGGCTACCCCGGAGAAACCCGCGACGACTTCGAGGCCACCTCGCAGTTGATGAGCGAAATCGGTTACGATCATGCCTTTCTGTTCAAGTACTCGCGCCGCGCAGGCACGCGCGCCTACGAGCTCGGCGAAACCGTTTCAGAGGAAGAAAAGGCACGCCGGTTGGAGCGATTGATCGCCGAGCAGGAAGAGCGATCCGCTGCGATCCACCGCCGCCTGCTCGGCAGCACTACCGAAGTTCTCGTCGAGGGGCCGGCCAAACGGCCCGACGGCTGGCTCAGCGGCAAGAATCCCCAGTTCAAGACGGTCGTCTTCGAACCGAACGGCGCCGGCATCGGCAGCCTCGCACGCGTCAAGATCGAAGGTTCGAGTTCCCACACGCTGCGCGGTCGCCAGGTCGGCTGAGTCTCGCGCCGCGCACGTTCAGCCCAACTGCCCCTCGAAGAAGCTTCGCAAACGTCCGGCAAACCAGTCGGGATCCTCCAGATAGACGCCGTGTCCGCGGTCGGGAACGATCTCGAGTTCACTCCCCGAGATCGCTCGATGCAGAATGACCGAACCGCCGACACCGAGGAAGTCGTTCTCGCCGACGACGATCAGCGTCGGCAAGCCGATCGCTGCCAACCGGTCGGTGAGCGGATTCTGGTTGAGACTACGCATCGCCAGGGCCAGTTCCGCAAAGCCGCCGGCGTCGGGTGCCGGAGCGTCCGGCCGCATGCCCATCGCGCGCAGCGCTTCGGCCGCACCGCCGCTGCGCGCACGCGCCGCGGTCTTTTCGTACCAGGCAGCGGTCTTGTCGTTGCATTCGCTGGCGGTGCCCACCAGTACCAGCGAGCGGACTCGATCGGGGTATTCGAGCGCGACCTGCATCGCGACGACGCCTCCGGCCGAGTGACCAACGAGGGCTGTCCGCTCGATACCCAAGGCGTCGAGCAGCGCGACCAAGTCGGCGGCCAGATCCGAACGGCTGACGGGTTGCGTCATGGCACGGCTGGCGCCGTGCGAGCGCAGGTCGTAGAGCAACACACGGTAGTCGTCGCGCAGGCGTTCGGCTTGCCCGGACCACACCGCCAGCGAGGCCGCTAGACCGTGGACGAAGGTCACCACCGGCCCGTCTTCGGGTCCCAGCAGGCGATAGTTCAACGGCTGCCCGTCAGAACTCGTAGAACCAGCTCAGTGTAGGAAGCAGAACGCTGTTGGTGTCGCCTTCGGCCGAGAAGACCAGCGGCGCCCGGAAATCCAAGCCGCTGTGCTCGCCGGCCTTCATCCGTAGTCCCGGTCCCAGATAAAGACCGAAGGTGGCGTCATCGTCGCGCTTGAGGTCGAAAAACAACGAACCACCGGCCGAGAGGTAAAAGCGCACGGTGCGATCGGGCTTGGTCTTGGGGTACAGCCGCAGTCCGCTGGTCACGTGGTAGATCGAGCGGAAGGAACCGTCCATCGTGTCGCGACCCTCCGAGCGGGCGACGCCGAGTTCGAGGTCGAGATTGTCCCCGAGCCGCACGGCCGAAAACAGCCCGGCGTAATAGTTGTCTTCGAGCGGCAGGCCTTCCTCGACCGTAAACAGGGCGCCACCGCCAAAGCCCACGTCGAACCGGCGGGCCTCGACCTGCTGGCTCCAGCCGACGACGCAAACCGCGGCCAATCCGACGATCAGAAGCGAATCAACGAATCGATGAGTCATGGAGCTCCTCCGGCTCATTCGGGCCTACCCCCTTCGCGTAGTTGTTGCCCGAAAAACGTGTCCCGACATAGCACGAGGGCCGGGGCTGCCGCAAATCCCCTCAACCGACGACGAGCGAAAGCGGCAGGTAGGCCTGCCGCGATTCCGACCAGGCAAAGGCCCGCGTGTCCCGAACCTTCCCGCGGTAGACGGAAACCACGACCTGTACGGCCTCGGGATACGAAGGTTCTCCGAAAGGCGTGGCCTGCGCCAAATCTTCCTCTGAGAAGTAGGCGTCGTGATCCGGATGCGAGTGGTAAAAGGCCGCCAGACGATTTCCGGGCGCCGCCGCCGCGGCCAGCGCGGGCTGCAAGTCGCGCGGGTCGCCGGTGTAGGCCGTACGCGCGGTGCGCGGGTAGCGCTCGGGGTCCTCGGCGTGCATCCGGTCTTGAATATTGGCAATGCGGAAGACTTTTTGCTCTCCGGCGTCGCTTTCGACCAGCAGACCGCAGCACTCGTCGGCGTATTCGGCGACGGCGTGGGCGTGGATCTGCTCGAGCGCCTCGCGCGCGATGCGCCAGTCCCGCTCAACAGTCATGAGATTCTCCACGCTCTCGGCCGGCCATTTGCGATCGTTGTCGCACGAGCAGCGTGAGCAAGCGATTGAGCGGCGTGTCGATGCCGTAGAGGCGCCCGCGCCGACACACCTCGCCGCAGATCGCCTCGATCTCGGTCTCGTGCCCGCGCTCGAGATCCTGCAACATCGACGAACGGTGGCCGGCCGTCGCCGGTACCAGCCGCTGGTAAAACGCTTGCCGGTAGGCGCCGGCGTCGGGCCAGCTCAGCGCCACGCCCTCGGCGCACGCGACCGCGAAGGCCTCGTCGATCACGGCGTTCATCACCTCGCGCCGCTCCTCACTGTCGGCCAGTTCGCCGTAGGACAGGCCCAGCAATGCGCCCAGCGGGTTGAGCGCGGCGTTGTACAACACCTTGCCCCAAAGGGCGGCAAGAATGTCGTCGGTTGCACGGCAGGCGATTCCCGCGCGGTCAAACACCATCGCCCACTCGGCAGCCTGCGAACCCGTTGCGACCACCGATCCAAGCAGGACCGGCTCGGCCTCGACCGTCACCCGCGTCCTGCCGGGTTGCGAGATTTCGGCTCCGAAGATCACGCGGCCGGCGAGTGTCCTCTCGGCACCGTAAACTTCGGCGACGCGCTCGAAGTTACCGAGTCCGTTTTGTAGCGAGACGGCGACTCCTCGGCTGCCGGCACGGTCGCCGATGGCGCCCAGCAACGCCGTCGTGTCGAAGGATTTACAGGTCAGCAGAACGCCATCGTATGCGCCACCGAGGTCGCTGGCATCGCTGGTCGCTTCGATGCCGCCGGCGCGGTGCTCTCCCCAGATCCCCTCTACCACCAGCCCCGAGCGTCGCACCGCCTCGACCAGCCGCGGCCGCGCCAGGATGCTCACATCGTGGCCGGACTCGCGCAGCAGGCAGGCGAACACCGAGCCGATCGCACCGCAACCGGCGATCAGAATCTGACGCTTTTGCCCTTGTCGCGTTTTCATCCCGCTGCGGCGCGCGGGGGGGGTGCTTCACACGCAGCGAGGAGA
>CAZJCO010000270.1:0-4276 GCA_964544375.1 uncultured Myxococcales bacterium | reverse complement strand
CGGAGTTCAGGTTGCGGCGATATGAGAGCGTGGAGAGTCGCTGCCAGTTTGTTGACAAGGGTATAGAGGGCCCCACAACGCCTGGCCCTCTCCAGCCACTCGGTCGGATCCTCGCCGATGCTCTCGGCCACCTCGGCAAGACCGATCCGGCACATAGCGCAAGCGCGGTGGAGCGACAGAGCTTTCCGATAATACTCCGCCGCTTGCGCGCGACGGCCGGCGGCCTGCATTAGCTCGCCGAGCTTGTAGGGATAAAGCCAGTTGTATGGAACGAGTTTGGCGGCCGAGGTCAGCGCCTGAATTGGATTTTCGCCGGTGGCCGTCGCGCGATAGCGCGCTGCAAGTTCGAGAGTACCGAAGACCGCGACGGCAACGGCCAGCCCGCACAGAACGAATCCGGCAACAACCTCGGACCGGCGGCGCCCTGAGCCCGTCACGCGGCTGTCGCCTCCCTAGGCTCTGTTCTCCAGAGCCGCGGGCTCTTGCATCTCGTCCTCGGGACGCTTCTGGTAGTACTCGCCGTAATGGCTGTAGTAACCGTAGTAGCCGTAATACCCGTAGTAAGAATAACCTGTCGAGCGGCTCGACACGCGGTTCAGGACCACACCGAGCAGCTTCGACTGCATACGGATGAGGTACTCACAGGCCTGCCTCGCGAGCCGGCGCGAGGTATCGCCCGAGCGCGTCACCAGCAGGCAGGCCCCGCCCAGGCGGTTGCTGAGGACCGGAACGTCGGCGAATCCGAGAGCCGGCGGCGTATCGATCAGGATGTGGTCATAACGTTCTTCGAGTTCGCGGATCAGGTCGCCCATACCCGCGGAATCGAGCAGATCGACGGGGTTCGGGGGGATCGGCCCCGCGGTTACGATATCGAGTCCTACTTGGCCGGAGTCCCGCAGGACTTCGTCGAGGGACACGTTGCCCGTTAGAAAGTTCGTCACACCGGGAGACTGCGATAGCGACGTTGCCTTGTGAATCCGCGGACGCCTCAAGTCGCAGTCTACCACAACCACGCGCCGGCCCATCTGGGCCAACACGGCGGCAAGGTTGATCGTGATGCAGGTCTTGCCTTCGCCCGGCTTGGCGCTGGTGACTAGCAAGCGCGCCGGCGCTCCGCCCGGCGCCGCAAGGAACAACGCCGCACGAAGCGTGCGCACGGCCTCGGATCCGGCCGAGGTCGGCCGCGTTATCACTTCTAGATCTGCCACACTCGAGCGCGAGTCGCGATCGGCCTGATCCTTTCCGTTTGCTCCGTTTGCGGCTTTCGCAGCGGTCTTGCGGTCGCCCTCCTCGACGACCTTGAACTCGGGAACCGCGCCGAGCGTTGGCAGCCGCAGGTAGCGCTCGACGTCGTCGGGACTCTTGATCGAGTCGTCCATGTAGTCTTGGAAGAAGGCCAGACCGATGCCTGCGAACAGGCCCAGCAACGCAGAAAGTGCCAGGTTCAGCGGTATCTTGGGCGAGTCGGCCTCAAGGGGAGTCTCTGGGTTGTCGACGATCGTAATGTTGCTGGAGCGAATCGCCTCGGTGACTTCGACTTCCTTCATGCGACGCAGCAGGTTTTCGTAAATGCCCCGGTTCGTGTCGACCTCACGTCTCATGATTTTGAAGTCGATCGCCTTTTCCTCGTATGCGGCGACGACCTCGCGCTGCGCCTCGAGCTGGTCGCGCAGCATCTCCTCGCGCGTAACCGCAGCTTCGAAGTCGGCTTTGATGCTGGCGATGATCTCGGTCTCTTCGTTGGCAATGCTATCGCGGATCTGTGCGATCTCGGCCTTGAGCGTGCGGACTTGCGGATACGCGTCGGTAAAGCGTCCGCTCAGCGACGCGTACTCGGCCTCCGCGTTGCTGAGCTGCTCTTTGAGAGACTTGATGAGCTGGCTCGAAACGACCGCTGGCAGGCTGCTTGCCGCCGGGCCCGTGGCTTGACGGTAGGCGGCTTCCAGTTCGATGCGATCGGCCTGCGCGCCGGTCAGACGGTTGTTCAAGTCGGCCAGCCGCTCATGGATGACCTTTTCTTCTTGCTCCAGAGCGTAGATGTCGCGCCCGCGCGCGAACTCCTGCATCTGCTCTTCGGACTCTTCGAGGCGTCCCTTTGTAATCGCGAGCTGCTTTGCGATGAAGTCGCGTCCCTGAGCGACCGCCTCGATGCGTTGATCGAGCGTGAGATCGACGTATTCGTGCGCCATCGTGTCGGAGACCTTGGCCGAGGTCACCGGATCAGGCGAGCTGAAGGAAACCTCTACCAAGAACGATTTGCGCCGCGGCCGAATGCTGACGTTGTCGAGGAACTTCTCGACCAACTTCTGCCGCCGTTCGATGGCCGCAAGCTCGGGATCCTCGTCGCCACTGGCGAGCAAACTTGCCAGCCACGCCTTGCTGCGTCCGACGGTGGTCTCGCGGGCGAGGTCGCCGTTCAGCCAAGGATCGGCATCGAGGCCGAGTTCGTCAATCGTGCGCCCGGCGAGCCTGCGGCTGGAAAGAATATCGTACTGCGTCTGAAAAAAATCGTTGTAGGCTTGCGAAAGCGCCATCGACTCTTGAACGTCCTCGAAGCTGAGGATGTTGGGGCCACCCGGCTGAATCTGAACCAGCGCGGTCGCTTTGTACATGGGCGTGGCGGCCAGGCTCAAGATGAGCGCCGCAACCAGGCAAAATGCGAAGACAGCGCCGATGGTCCAACGGCGGCGCAAGACGACGCTGATATAGTCGCGGAGGTTGACCTCTTCCTCATCGCGGACTTCGTAGTACGCGGCCTGGATCGCGTCACCGGAATCGCGCGGAACCGCTGCACGATCGGTCCACCGATCATTCGGCGACGGTGCCAATTCACCTCGAAAGCCGCCGTCGTCGCTACCGTGTCCGGAATAGTCTCGGTCGTTCGTCATCGGATGGTCTGCTCTCCTCGATCTCGACCCCGGGTCATCAGCCTATCTGCCGCCGCACGGACCGAGAAACGCAACTTGCACAGGCGGTTCGGTTAAGACTACAGCGGCGCCGTCAAGCCGAAGCCGAGGCGTCCCATGACGCGGTCGACAAAGTACTTCGTGCCCGAGAGCGGCACGAGAATGACGTCGTCCTTTTCAACCAGGAAGTCTGCCGCTCCACCGTCGCGAATTGCCGACAGATCGACGGCGATCGCCTCGCGCTCGCCCGTCTCCCCCTTGCGAAACAGCGTGATCCCCCCGAGCTTGGCCAACTTGAAGTCAGGACCGCCCGCCGTCGCCAGCGCCTGCGTAACCGTCGTCTTTTCTACCAATGGGTAGGCCCCCGGCTTGAGCACTTCACCCTCGACAAAGAAGGTTCCGGCGCGCGGCACGTTGATTACGTCGCCCGGCAGCAAGGCCAGGTTGAGCGTCATGTCGCCCTCCCGCGCCAGACGGTCCAAGTCGATCAAAATCGTTTCGACTCGCGCGCGCGTCTGCCTGCTTACGCGCAGCTCGCGGCCGGCGGCGTCGTCGACTCCTCCGGCCATCGCCAGTGCCTCGAGCAGGGTCTTGCGACCCTTGAGTTCGAGAACGCCCGGCTGGTTGACGTAGCCGACGACCGACACCCGGTAGCTGCGGTACTCGCGCACGAAGACCGTGATCTGCGGATTATGAATGAACTGTTTGAAGGCAACGCGCAGATTGTCCTCGAGCTCGAGCGGCGTGGTCCCCTGCGCCTGGATCTTGCCGACATAAGGAAGCGTAATGAAGCCGGAGTTCGACACGCGTGTTGGGATCATTCGAGGCTCGCCCTGCGTGTCTTCGATGTCGAACAGTGTGACCTCGAGCAGATCTTCGGGACCGATGCGATAGTCGCCGGCCGAGTCCGAACGCGCGGCCATCAACGCGAGCGACTCGTTGAAGGCTTGCACCGCGCGGGCCTCTTCGTCCGGCGTGTCCGGGGTTGCGGTCTGCGCATAACGCGAGGTAGCGCAGCCAAGAAGCGTGACGCCCAACACGGCACCGACAGACCCAAGGAAGAAGCGCCGGGCGACCCTCGTTGGCCGCCCGGCGCGAATCGAACACCGGATTTCCGACTTCACTTAAGCTCCTCTCCCACGGCCTCCTCAAAAGATTAAGGAAGGCTCAGAGAAGTTTTTCGCTCCCTAGCGCGGCGCGCGCTCGCCTCGGCTAGCGAGCGCTGAGGGTCGCCGGCATTTGGCTGGAGCTGCCGCTGCTGTCCTCATTCCACACCGCAATCGCCCCACCGACCGCCGCACCGACCACCTCCAGCGCCGCCCCAGCTGTCGCGGCGCCGGGTCGTGCTGTACCAGAACGGCATCGGGCAC
>CAZJCO010000269.1:0-4325 GCA_964544375.1 uncultured Myxococcales bacterium | reverse complement strand
CGAAATCATGAACGAGATCGTTTCGAAGGTGGAGGGCTACTGAGCCGCATCCGGCGCGGGTTTGGCTTCGGGATTTGCTACCGCGCCGCGTCATTCGTAGGATAATTCATGACTAAATAGTCATGAATAGGCGGTTGGGCGTTGTCTTGCGCGAGCGAACTCGCCGAAGGGGGGAACCATGGATCGTCTACTACGTATCGGTTTATCGCTGCTCGTCGGCCTCGCGGTGACGACGGTTTCGGCGTCCGCGGCGGGAGCGGCCGGCTATCTCACCGAGATGTCCGAAGAAAGCTCGGATTGCGTCGACTGCCACAAGGAGAAGAGTCCCGCGCTGTACGGCCAGTGGGGCACGAGCAAGCACTACCGCGCAAACGTCGGTTGCTATGAATGCCACAAAGCAAACGCTGGCGACGCCGATGCCTTTGAGCATCACGACTTCACCATTGCGACAATCGTTTCTCCAAAGGACTGCGGCGGATGTCATGAAAAGGAGACGGCCGAGTTCACGGCGAGCCACCACGCGTCGGCTGCCAGGATTCTCGGCTCGCTCGACAACGTCCTCGGCGAGGTCGTCGAAGGACCGGCCGCCGCCGTCAACGGCTGCAAGCAGTGTCACGGCTCCGTCGTCGTGATAGACAAGAAAGGAAAGCTCGATCCTACGACTTGGCCAAACACGGGCATGGGCCGCATCAATCCGGACGGTAGCAACGGTGCATGCTCGGCCTGTCACTCGCGCCACACGTTTTCGGCGGCGCAAGCGCGTCAGCCCGAAAATTGCGGAAAGTGCCATCTTGGGCCCGATCACCCGCAGAAGGAGATCTACGAGGAGTCCAAGCACGGCATCGCCTATCGCGCGAATAAGGACAAGATGAATCTCGACAATTCCAAGTGGATCGTGGGTGAGGACTACTGGGTGGCGCCGACCTGCGCGACCTGTCACATGAGCGCGACGCGCTCGTTGCCGGTTACGCACGATGTCGGCGACCGGATCAGTTGGACGCTGCGGCCGGCGATTTCGGAAAAAGTCGATGCCAAAGCGAAGAAGCTCGGCAAGAAGGTGAAGTCTTGGGAAGCTCGCCGCAGCGATATGAAGAAGGTCTGTCGCGCCTGCCACGCCAAGAACTTTACGAACGCGTTCTATGTGCAGTTCGATTCGGCGGTCGAACTCTACAACGAGAAGTTCGCCAAGCCCGGTCTGCGGATCGTCAACGCACTCAAGCAAAACGGATTGGTGTCGACGGATGTCGCCTTTGACGACGAAATCGAATGGACCTGGTTCTACCTCTGGCACCACGAGGGACGCCGAGCGCGACACGGCGCCTCGATGATGGCGCCGGACTACACCCAGTGGCACGGGTTCTTCGAAGTCGCCGATCGCTTCTACACGCAGCTCGTGCCGCAGGCGCGCGAACTGGCCGAAGGCGCGGTTGCCGAGGGGCACAAGAAAGAAGGGCAAGCGGTTTTGGCGGTGATCGACGAAGTGCTCGCGATGGACGGGCACAAGTGGTTCACCGGCAACATGGATCCGGCCGAGAAGGCCCGGCGCGCGAAGGCGCGAGAGGAGTTCAAGGCGCGTTACGCGCAGTAGGTCGCCGGAGAGCGGAGCCCTGCGCCGTGTGGGGCTCCGCTACTTCTCTTTGTCTTTGCTGTCTTTTTCGTAGTCCTCGATCAGTTCGCGGTCTTTGGCGGCGCTGTCGGCGCGGATCTTCCAGAAGCGCGGCGGGCGCTTCTCGATGAAGGCCATCCCGCCTTCTTTTCCCTCGGGCATATCGAACCAGTCGGGGTACATCTGGCTCGAGATCACGCCCATCTCGGCGTAGCCGTCCATTTCCTGATCGAAGGTTGCTTTGAGAATTTCGAGGCAGCCGGGGCTGACCTTGAGGAGTTCTTCGCACCACTTATCGACTTCTTCTTCGATGTCTTCGAGCGGAACGACCTTGTTGACCAGGCCCATTGCAAGCGCCTGCTCGGCCGGATAGCGCCGGCAAAGCATCCACATCTCGCGCGCTTTCTTCATGCCGACGACTTTGGCGAGGTAGGGGACGAAGAAGCCGTCGGCCGGGCTCGAGACGCGCGGTCCGGCCTGGCCGAAAACGGCATTGTCCGCGGCGATCGTAAAGTCGCAGCAGTAGGCCATGTGGTTGTGGCCGCCGAGACAATAGCCTTGCACGACGGCGATGACCGGCTTGCGCGAGGAACGGATCAAGCGGTTGTGCGGGTATCGGTTATAGAACGCCTCGCGCAGCCCCCAGGTCTCCCACTCCACGTCGCCGCCGGCACCGAAGTGCTTCCCCGCGCCGGCAACGACGATCGCACCGATGCGCGTGTCGTGACTCGCGTCGTAGAACGCGCGAAACATCTCGTCGACCGTGCCGAGCGTCATCGTGTTGTACTTGTCCGGTTTGTTGATCGTGACGCGCGCCACGCCGCCCTCGAGCTCCGCGTGAAACTTCTTTTCGTAGACGACTTCCTCGAAATCGAGTCCATCGCCCTCGACCGTTCGCCATTCACCCCAGCTCATACGCGGACCTTGACAGGGATAAGCACCTTTTCCAAGTGGCTGATTTTCGGTGCTTCCTGATCTCGCGAGGATGGGTCAACGCAGAGTTGCAGACGCGCGGACCAACGGGGCTCGGCCATGCGGCCGCAGCGTCGACGCCAAGCCTAGTTCGGTAGCCGTCCGTTGGCGCCAGCGCTTGCCGCCGAAGGGAGTCCCACGTCGTGCAGCCAGTCGAACCGCGGCGAGTTCCTTTGCCGTTGCTGGTTGGTTGAGGAACGCGAGCCAGTCGAGCGGGCGCGAAACCGGCCAGGTCGCAAGAGCGGGAGTCGGCGCACCGTTCTTACCGAGCCCAGCTTGCGCGAACGAATGTGCGCTCGACCAGGGCCAGTCTTGTGCGCGCTCGACCAGACCCGCGCTGGCCGCGTTTCGTTCGACATAGCGACACACGATGAGCAAATGCTGGTCATTTTGAACCGGGAAGGAGCGATAACATCCCTGGTATAGATGCCCGAGGCCGTCGCTATCGTGGCTGCGGTGCCAGCGCCGCACATGTCGGGTCGTCAGCCCGTGCATGAAGCGCGCGAGGTCGCCGTCGTCGCGTGGCCAGAGGACCAAGTGCCAGTGGTTGGGCATGATGCAATAGGAGAGCAGACGCATGTCGTACTGCACCACGGCTCGCGCGAGTACCAATTGGAATCCAACATAGTCCGACGGGCGTGCAAAGATTCGCGCGCGCGCGTTGGCACGGTTGAGGACGTGAAAGATCATACCACCGGGGGCAATTCTCGGGGTGCGTGGCACGAGGAGTTCCGTAACCCGTTGGGGACCCGCTGCCAATGACCGGTAGGTGATGACGTTTCGCCGTGTCCCATGGCCGTGGCCAGCCCGTATGCACGGCTCGGTTGACCGAAACCCCTCGATCCCAGCCGTCCGCCCGCTGAAAAATCAGACACTTGGAAAAGGTGCTTATCCCTGTCAAGGCTTGCGTGAGGCGGGGGGAGTCGTAGAATGGCGCGGCTGAAACACGTTTCAATCTGGCTGCCGGACCGTTGCCGGGGGGTCCCGGGTAGCTGCGAACCATGAGGCGCGGCGAAGGAGCGCGATGAAGCCAGCAGCTTTCGAGTACGTGGCGGCGGCCTCGCTCGACGAGGCGATCTCTGCACTGGCCGGCAGTGACGGTGAGGGCAAGGCGATCGCCGGCGGTCAAAGCCTGGTCCCCCTTCTCAACATGCGACTTGCGCGGCCGGCGTTGCTCGTCGATCTCAACCGGATCGACGGTCTTGCTGGCATCCGAGAAGACGGCGGCAAGATTGCGATCGGCGCCCTCACGCGCCAGCGCGAGGTGGAGCTATCCGACGTGATCGCGCAGCGACAGCCCTTGCTGCATGCCGCGACCCGTTTCATTGCGCACCCGCAGATTCGCAACCGCGGCACCGTCGGCGGCTCCTTGGCGCACGCGGATCCCGCGGCCGAGTACCCGGCGATCGCGATCGCACTCGACGCCGAATTCACGCTGCGCGGCGAGCAGGGGGATCGAACGGTGACGGCCGACGAGTTCTTCGTCACCTATCTTACGACGTGCCTCGATACGGCCGAGATTCTAACCGAAGTGCGCTTTCCGTCCTTACCGGCGGGCGCCGGTTGGGGCTTCGTCGAGTTTGCGCGCCGAGCAGGCGACTTCGCGCTTGCCGGAGCGGCGGTCACGGTGGCAGGCGACGCCGGCCACTTGAAAGACCCCCGCGTTACCCTGTTCGGGGTCGGGCCGACTCCTCTGCGCGCGACCGACGCGGAGCAGATTGTGGCCCGCGGACGAGCGACCGGAAAG
>CAZJCO010000268.1:0-4333 GCA_964544375.1 uncultured Myxococcales bacterium | reverse complement strand
ATTTCCTCGTAGCTCACGCCGTACAGACCCGGCGCCTCGACCGCAAAGCGCGCCGAGTTCAGCACCGTAGCGACCGTCGCAATGTCGCCGTTGACTCCACCCGAAAAAACCAGATGCAAGCCGGGCTCCCCATCGACGATGATCTCGTCTGTCGGCTCATCGGCATCCAAGCGCATCACGAGGTGCAGACGGATCGATCTTCCCTCGGCGTCGCTAGCTCGCACGGAGTGGTCGAGTCCGATGACCTTGCCGCGTTCCACCTGTTCCCCCCCGCGGGACACTGCCTCCGTAGCAACGACCGGCTCGAGCCTTTCCTCGACCGCGCCAACAATCCAACCCAAGCCCGCCGCAACGTAATCGAGCGACTCCGGCAATCCAACATGGCCGATAGTTCCGCTCTCGATACGCGCGCGCACTTCGTCGACCGCGCATCCGACACCCATCTTGCGCCGCAGGGCCGGCCTGCGTTGCGCGAGGTCGACGAGACGAGATACTTCGATCCGGACTACGCGAGTACACAGCGACGTCAGATACAGCGGCAAACGGTCCATGAGCACGCCCGGGTTCACGCCTGCAGCGACGACCGCCACACCATTGGCCTTGGCGGCGGCGTCGATGCGCGCCGCGGCCTGCGATGACGCCGAGTAGGGCCAAATCAGTTCCTCCGCTGTCGTCACGACGTGCACGCCGCCTTCGATCAATCTCAACAGTTGCGCTTCGATCGCTTCAATTCTCGACGCAACCGCGTGAAGGGCGACATCTGCGGACACATCAGCGAGCGCGTCGGCTATCGTACCATACACCGGAACGGCCGGCCCAACGCCGGCGCAGACCTCGTTCAGGCTCCTTCCCTTGCATTCCGGACTCGGATCCACCCCGGCAACCGCTCGCAGCCGTTGGCGTGCCGAGCCATGCCGCACGATGGCACGCCCGATCTGACCCAGACCCACATGCAGGACCGTCAATTCCCGATCTTTCATCACGTCCGACTACCCCCACCACACAGCGCGAGCGACAAGCAATTCGCCGCCGCGGCTGCGCAAGCGTAAGTCAATATCCGAGGTTGCCGCGGGAGCAAGAGAACCCCGCGGCGGTTTTCACGAGGCCGCCGAGCCCCCGACCCTGGTCGCTGCGTCATCCGGCTCCAGACCGTGAAAGCCATGACGTTCCAGGTAACGCTGGTTGGACAAGCAATCTTCGCTGCCGTCGATCTCGCCGCGCTCGAGCAGAGAAAGCACTTCACGCACGCCGTCTTCGATGCGGTAGCGGGCGGAATAGCCAAGTACGTGCCGGATCTTGTCGAAACTGACACGATAGCTGCGGAGATCCTCGACCGCGTCCACATACTGGATTTCGGCGCCCGGAACCTCGGCTGCGACCATCACCGCCGCTTCCGAAATCGTAAAGTTGTTCATATCCGAACCGACGTTGAATACCTCTCCGCGAACAAGCTCGTCACGCGCTTCGGCGGCCATCGCGAAAGCCTCTGCGACGTCTCGGCAGTGCACGTGCGGGCGCCACGCTTGCCCGCCCATCACGGTAATCCTGCGATCGCGGAACGCCCGATAGGTCATCGTGTTCACCATCAGGTCCAGGCGCATCCGGGAAGAGGCACCAAACACCGTCCCCAAGCGAAGAATGACGACCGAGTGGTCCTCAAGATCACGCGCGAGAATGCGCTCGGAAGTCACGCGCGTGCGCGCATAGAACGAGACCGGGTTCAGACGAGACCCTTCGTTGAGTATCAGCCCGTCGGTCGCGCCGTAAACACTGCACGAAGAAGCAAAAACGACGCGCTCAACCGATGGGCTCAGCCGCACGACGTGCGCCAGCACGCGAGTTGCCTCGATATTGATTGCCGTCGTTTCGTCGTGATCGAGTTCGCAAGCGCCGTCTCCTACCAGCGCCGCGAGGGCGATCACTGCTTTGGCATCTTTTGAAGCCCGCAGCATGTCTCGGACGTTGCAGATATCGCCGCGGTAGATTTCGAGTCGCGGGTCCGTCGAACAGCTCAGCAGCCCGGCGTCACCATAGAGAAACGCGTCAAGAACGCGCACACGATATCCGCGTTCCAAAAGTTTTCGGACCAAGTGTGAGCCGATGTAACCGGCGCCACCCGTCACCATTACCAGATCGTCTCTCTTGAGCTTCGGAGTCTTCATCCGTCATGCACCGCCTTTGCTCGCCACAACCGGGGGTCGACAGGGCGTGGATCTTCTTGCGATAACACGTCCGAGAGCGCGGGAATCAAGCGGAACTCGATCTCGAGCCTGTCGCACGCTTCAGCGATATCGCGCACTACCGACGGATCGAGATCCGCGAGTGCTACGAGAACCATTTCCACACCCTGCGTCGAGGCCGTCATGGCGATGTCCGTAGCCCCTCCGATCACGCGTACACCATGAATCAACGCCCCCCACCGATGCGGTTCATGATCGATGATGCCGACTGGTAGATAGCGCGACTTGGGGTCCTCGAGAAGCGCCCTCAAAATCGTCTCGCCGCCGTGCCCCGAACCCGCAACCAGCACTTTGGTGTACGGACGTCCGTCAACCGGCCGGTGCGCTCCACTCAACACGTGTCTCATCGCAAAACGTAGGCTCGCCATGGAGAACAACAACAGTGCCCAGTCGACAACGAATACCGCACGGGAGTGAGCCTGCAGCCCGCTGAAGTAGGTCACGGCGACCACCAGAGCCGACGCGATGCTGACCGACTTGACCAGGGCCGCCAAGTCGCGACGCCCGACCCACCGGGCCGAGCGCTGATAGAGCCCGTAGTAAAGAAACACCGGTGGTTTGAGGATGACGCTCCAGAACAAGGTTCGGGCAAGGTAGGGCCACGTCTTCGCGGGCACGTGCCACTCTAAGTGGATGAAATTGGCAAGCACGTAGCTGCCCACGATCAGGGCAAGATCCATGCTTACCAAAGCCAGGCGCCCGCGGGCACGCGTAAAAAAACTTCGCTTGAACTGACTCGCGACAACGCGAAGAAATCCGCCGATGAGGAACCGCAAATCGCTTGCGGCCGTCGCCGTACGCGCGTACTCGAGATCGCGCTCGAGTTTTTCCGGAAGAATGTGTTCGATGTAGTACTTTTCCGTATCCTCGACCCCGTCGGGATATTTCTCGACCTCGTCGCGTCCGTCGATCTGGCTGGGACCGATGAGACCCGGCTTGACCGAAAGTACCTCGCGTTGCTCTTCCGTATAGAAGTTCACGAAATAAGGATCTTCGGGGCGGGGTCCGACAAGCGACATGTCCCCTGCCAGCACGTTGAACAGCTGAGGCAACTCGTCGAGCTTGGTCCAGCGGAGCACCTGGCCCACCCGCGTAATGCGCGGGTCGCGCTTGACCGTCAGACGGGCGCCGCTCCGGTAGGCACCGACGATCATTGTCCGAAACTTGAAAATCCGAAATGTGGTGCCGTTCGCTCCCGCGCGTTCCTGGCGGAAGAACACCGGACCCTTGGAGTCCACCTTGATCAGCAGCCCAATCACAAGGAACAACGGCCACAGGAACAGCAGCGGAAGCGCCGTGAAGAGAATGTCGATCGTTCGTTTGACCGACCCGTTGACCGCGCGCGTCGTCATCGTCGGTTTCTCCTGACAATGGCGTCGAGCGCCGACACCACGCGGCGGACATCTCCCGTTTCCATCGCTGGGAACAAAGGCAGCGAAAGCGAGCGCGCGAAATACCGGGTCGCGTTCGGATAGTCCTCTGGCCGCAGACCAAGCCGCTCCTGATAGTACGGATGATGATGAATCGGAATGAAGTGCACGCTCGTACCGATACCGGCATCCTTGAGGGCGTCGATCACCTGGTTGCGGCTAATCGACAACTGCTCACCGTCGATCCCGATGGGGTAGAGGTGCCAAGCACTCTCGCCGCAGCAGGGCTGGGGTCGCAGAATGCCCGGCACTGCCTCCAGCAGCTCGTCGTACAGAGACACCAGAGCCAACCGGCGGCGATGAAAACCGTCTAGCCGGTCAAGCTGGTGAAGTCCGATCGCGGCTTGGATATCGGTCATGTTGTACTTGAATCCGTATGCCGTAACCTCATAATACCAGGAGCCTTCTGCCGTATAGCGCTTCCACGCATCCTTGGAGATCCCATGCAAGCGCCGGCAGCGCACGTCGGCCGCCAACTGCTCGTCGTCGGTGGTCAACATGCCGCCTTCGCCGGTCGTCATGTTTTTCCCGGCGTAGAAACTGAAGGCCGCGGCGCGGCTGTTCGAGGCGGTGTAGCGGTCGCCCAGCCGCGCCGGCAAGGCGTGCGCCGCGGCCTCCCCCACGACGGGCCCGCAAGCGGCCGCCACTTTGCCGGTGTCGCGG
>CAZJCO010000267.1:0-4352 GCA_964544375.1 uncultured Myxococcales bacterium | reverse complement strand
GCTTCTCCGCGCCCGCCGCCTGGTCGCCCGGCGCCCACATCGAGGCCTGGCTGCGGGGGGTCGGCAAAATCCACGCGGCCTATGGATTTGCGTTGCTGGGCGGGATGGCCGGCTTCTTTTCTTGTGTGGCGATTCGATTCTTTCGGAGAGACGGTAGCGACGAGTCGGCCTTCGTTCGCTGGGCGACGGCACTCGGGGCGCTGGCTTTTTTGGTGTACCTGCCGAATCTCGCGCCGCGGGTAAGCTTTGCCGTTTACTTTGCCTCGGCGTTCCCGCTGTTCCTGGTGCTCATCGGGTGCTGCGTTGGGCACGCCTACGATCGAACGTCCGCTTCGTTGCGCCCGGTGGTGGTTGGCTGCGTCGTAGCGATGCTACTGGTTCAGGCCGCCGCCGGCACGCAGCGTTATCCGATGCTCTTGTCGCGCGAGCGGCCGGACCTGACCGGCCTCGACGAGGCCGCGAGCTATCTGCGAGAGAACGTGCCGAAAGATGCGACATTGATTACGATGGACAGTTATCTCGCGGTCGAAAGTGGGCTTGCGCTTGCGCCCGGTTGGGAGATGGATCTGTTCTCGTACTTCCCTAGGCTCGAGGACCGCCAGGCCCAGCGTCATCACGTTCTCTCGCAGGCTGCGGTCGAGCGGTCCCTTGCCGATCCAGGTGTTGGTGCGGTTGCCCTTAGTGATCGTTCGCTAGGAGTGCTGGTGCGCAAGAAAATGAGCGCTTATGCGTACTATCGTCGGCTCTCTGACGTCGAGTTGCATCGGGCGCTACCATCGCTTGAGCGCTTCCGCCTAGCCAAGGTTTTCCCTGAATTCGGCCAGTTCCGTGACAGGCTCTACGTTTTGCTACCCAACGCGTCGCCCGTGATGAAATGACTGTCTGCGAACTCAGTTGGCAGAGGACTCCTTCAACACCCGCGTGACCCATTCCTGGTTGCCAAGGTACCACTCGACCGTGCGGCGAATCCCCCGCTCGAAGTCGTGCGCCGGTTTCCATCCGAGTTCCCGTTCGATCTTTGACGCGTCGATCGCGTAGCGGCGATCATGCCCCGGGCGGTCGGCGACGAAGGAGATCAGATCGCGGCTGCTGCCTGGGAGATCCGGCCGCAGTTCGTCGATGAGGCCGCAGATTCCTTCGACCATGCGCAGGTTCGGCAGTTCGTTGCGACCGCCTATGTTGTAGGTTTCGCCGTCTCTTCCTCGGGTAAGCACCTGCCACAGTGCCTCTACGTGGTCTCCCACGTAGAGCCAGTCGCGCACGTTCATGCCGTCGCCGTACACGGGAATCGGCCGGCGTGCGAGACAACTCTGGATGACGACGGGTACGAGTTTCTCGGGGAACTGATAGGGGCCGTAGTTGTTCGAGCAGTTCGTGACGACCGCCGGCAGGCCGTAGGTGTGCCGGTACGCCCGCACCAACATATCGCTGCCGGCTTTGCTCGCCGAGTAGGGCGAGTTGGGAGCGTAGGGAGTAGTTTCGGAAAACGCCCCGCTCGGGCCGAGGCTGCCGTAAACTTCGTCGGTACTGACGTGATGAAAGCGGTAGCCGCCGGGGGGCTTGCCCGCGCCCGCGCGTTCGATCCAAAGCTCTCGGCAGACTTCCAGAAGATGAAAAGTGCCGACGATGTTCGTGTGGATGAAGCTTCCCGGCCCGGCGATCGAGCGGTCGACGTGCGATTCCGCGGCCAAGTGCATCACGTGGGTCACCGCATGGCGCTCGAATGCATCGAGTAGCGCCAGCTTGTCGCGAAGGTCGATTTGTTCGAAACGGTATTTTGTGTGTCCCTCGAGGTCCTCGACGTTGGCGCGGTGGCCGGCGTAGGTAAGACAGTCGAGATTGACCAGCAGCTCGATTTCGGGCCGGTCGAGGACGTGGCGGATCAGGTTCGATCCGATGAAGCCGGCGCCTCCTGTAACGAGAAGTCTCATCAGGAGAAGAGCCGCTCCCGCGGCAGATCGCGAAGCCGCGGCGCATGGCGATCCTTTTCCGAGAGGATGGCCTGCGCAGAAAGCGGCCAGGGAATAGCGAGGTCGGGATCATCCCAGGAGATCGCCAGTTCGTCTCGCGCGTTGTAGAGCCCGCTGCACTTATAATGAAACAGTGCGTCGTCGCTCAAGACTTGGAATCCATGCGCGAAGCCGGGCGGAATGTAAACTTGTCGTTTATCGCGGTCCGCGAGATTGATGCCGTGGTAGCGGCCGAAGGTCGAAGAGCTGCGGCGAATATCGACGGCGACGTCGTAGACCTCTCCGCAAACGACGGAGACCAGCTTGCCTTGCGGCGTGGGGTTCTGGAAGTGAAGGCCGCGCAGGGTCCCCTTGACGGAACGAGAAAAATTGTCCTGGACGAACCGTACGTCGATGCCGGCCTCGCGGTATCTCTGTTCGTTCCAGGTTTCGACGAAGAAGCCACGGTCATCGGCGAATATTTGCGGCTCGATGACGAGAAGCCCCTTGAGCGCTGTCTCGGTTACCTTCATCGACCGGCTCAGTCGTGTGCCCGCCGCGCTTCGGCGATCACGCGTCGTAAGTAATCTCGATACTCGCAGTCGGGCATCGAGGAGGTTTGTTGCTCGAGTTGTTCCAAAGAGATGAAGCCGCTTTGCAGAGCCGCCTCTTCCGGGCAGCCGATCTTGACGCCCTGGCGTTTCTCGATCGTCTGCACGTAGGCCGAGGCGTCCTGCAGGCTACTGCTCGTGCCGGCGTCGAGCCAAGCGAACCCGCGACTGAGGCGCTCGACACGCAGAGCGCCGCGCTCGAGGTAGCGGAGATTGATCTCGGTTATTTCGAGTTCGTTGCGCCCTGATGGACGAAGCGAGCGGGTGATTTCGACGACCTGGTTGTCGTAAATGTACAAGCCGGGTACCACGTAGTCGCTCTTTGGATGCGCCGGTTTCTCCTCGATCGACAGCGCGCGGCCCGAGCCGTCGAACTCGACCACGCCGTAGCGTTCAGGGTCCGTCACTCGGTATGCGAAGATCGTTGCCCCCGACTCAAACCCCTTGATCGCTCGCTCGAAGGTGTCCTCACCGTAGAAGATGTTGTCTCCGAGTACGAGGGTGACGTCGTCGGATCCGATGAACGATTCGGCAATGAGGAAGGCCTGGGCGATGCCTTCCGGACGCGGCTGCTCTCGGTATTCGATCGATAGGCCCCAGCAGCTTCCGTCGCCCAGCAGCCGGCGAAACTGTCCGATGTCGCGGGGGGAGGAAATCAGGCAAAGCTCACGGATGCCGCTGGCGACCAGCGTCGCCAGCGGGTAATAGACCATTGGCTTGTCGTAGACCGGTTGTAGCTGCTTGCTGGTAACCTGCGTGAGCGGGTAAAGACGCGATCCCGACCCGCCCGCAAGGATGATTCCCTTCATCCATTCGATCATATCTCAGGGTCGGCAGGACAGAAAACCCCGCGCGGTGCTGCAGCGGATGTCATAAAGCGCGGCCGTGCGGGTATACTACTCGGGTCATGGCGACCGATGGCCAGGACTGGCAGACTCTCCTCTCGGAGTTCTCGCCGAGAACGATCGCGCCGCGGGCGTCTTCTCCCGAAGAGTACGAGGCGCCAGGCGCTCTGCTCCGCGAGGCGCTATCGCAGTTGCCGTCGCTACGAGAGTTGTTTGCCGACGCCGCGGCCACGGGCGTTCCGCTTACTCTGGTCGTCAACGATGCGCACCGCGCGACCGATACGCGAGCTATTCTCGACGCCTTTTTCACCCTTGCCGCCGATGCGGTGCGTGATCGCGCTCTGCCGCGCATGCGCTTACTGGTCGCCGCCGGGACCCACCAATCGATTCCCGCCGAGCGCCGCGAGCACGAACAGCGGATTCTCGGACCACATGCGGCCAAATTTCAAGACATCGTGTGGCACGGTGCCGATGACGACGCCGAACTGGCATCGGTCGGCAGCTATCGTTTTCACCGCTGGATGGCCGAAGCTGGGATCTACCTCGGCTGCGGTAGCATGGAGCCCCACTATTTCGCTGGCGTTACCGGTGCGCACAAGACGCTGACCGTGGGCGTCATGTCGCGCGCAGGCGTCGAAGCGAACCACGCTGGTGCAATGAGCCCGTCATCGGGTCCCTTTCGACTATCCGGCAATCCAGTACACGATGGCATCTGTGCCGCGCTTGCCGCGCTCGAGAGCAGCGGCGCGGAGCTTTACGCACTAAACCAGATCATCGTTGGCGGCCGTATCGTCCAAGCAACGTCCGGACGGCCGCTCGAGGCGCTCACGCAGGGACTACCGTTGGTTCGCCGCAGCTTCGGGCACCGCCTTTCCGAGCCACTGGACTTTTTTGTCGCGCAGGGTGCTCCGCCGCTCGAGCGCGACGTCTATCACGACGAAAAGTGA
>CAZJCO010000266.1:0-4361 GCA_964544375.1 uncultured Myxococcales bacterium | reverse complement strand
GTCTCGGGGCCGCAACCGAGCGCGGTGCGTCGGCTGGTCTCTGCGACAACGCCGAGGTGTGCGATGGTCAGACGGTGGCCTGCCCGCTCGACTCGGTTCGTCCCACCGGCGCCCCCTGTCGTAACTCGGCCGGTATCTGCGACCTAACCGACATCTGCGACGGCGCCTCCCCGACCTGTCCCGCCGATGCTTTGGCGGCCGGTGGCACGGTCTGTCGTCCGGCCGACGCGAGTACTTGCGATATCGACGAAGCGTGCACCGGCATCGATACCATCTGCCCAATCGACGTCAAACTACCAAACGGCACGCCTTGTACCGACTCGATCAACTGTACCGTGGGCGACCAGTGCATTAGCGGCGTTTGCGTAGCCGGAGTTCCGAGCAACGCAGCATGCAACGACGGCAACCAGTGTAATGGCACGGAATCCTGTCGCATCGGCAAAGGCTGCGTGCCCGGGCGCGAACTGCAATGCGACCTCTGCACGACGGCGATCAGCGCCGTTACCGGCGAACCTGTGTGCAATCCGGTCACCGGTTGCGTCGCCGACACTCTGCCGAGGCTGGGTTGTCTGGACGGTGGCGCGAAGTTCCAGATCGTCGTCAACGGATCTACTCCGGCCAAAAACAAGATGAAGTTGCGCTGGCGCGGACGAACCGATCCGGTTACGGGTTTCGCCGAGAACGTAGCCTTGGGCGATTTCGGCGATCCGATGAGGGACACCGACTACGCCGTGTGCGTTTACGATTCGACTGCCGGTTCGCCGTTGCACGCGGCCACCTTCGAGATTCCCGAAGGCGCCTCATGGCGCTTGAAGGGAAACAGCGGATTTCTCTTCAAGGATCGCATCGCCGACACCAGCGACGGCATCCGCAAGTTGTTGCTTCGCTCCGGATTCGGGAAAAAGGCCCGCGTGATCGCCGCCGGACGTGGCGCGTTTCTGCCGTTGCCGGCGCCGTACAGCCCCGCAAAGTACTTCAACACGGATAGTCAGTTGACCGTTCAGCTCGTCAACGACGCCGGAGTGTGCTGGGACACGACGTTCTCGGCGGGTGACCTCAAACTCAACAACATCCGCGCGGTAAAGGCGGCTCACAAGTAGAGCGAACGTTCACCCGAGATACACACGGCGGGAAACGTGCTCGAACGATTCGGGGCACCGAAGAGAGAGGCTTCGGTGCCCCGTTTCACGTGGACTGCGCGCGAGAGCGTTCACTGCTACGCGACGCGCAACGACCTGCCAACGGCCTACCGGGGCGCCTTCCGTGGTGGACCGCCCTCGCCCGCGGTGCGAGAGTTTGTTCGCTCGTCGATCCAATCGAGCATCACGCGCAAGGCCAGGCCGACATTGCCGCACTGGCAGTGGGTGTGAGCGCTCTCCTCGCGCGTGAAAATACGTCCTGTGAACGAACGCACGTTGGTAAGCGCTCGCGCCTGTCGATAGAAGTGCTCGATCGGCATGTAGTGGTCTTCCGCCCCCGCAAGCAACAAGAAATCTTGGGTAATGCGGCTCGAAATCTGCCGCGTCGTAAACTCTCGCATGCGCCTGAAGTAGTCGTAGGGCCGCGTGCTGCCGAAGACGTAGGTGCCGTGTTCGACGGCCCAGCGCATGAACGGTTCGCCGCTCATTTGACGCTTGATGAGCTGGTCGAGCAGCCGGCCGGCGTGTAGTCCTATCAACGTGCGGAGCACCAATCGGGCAGGTAAGGGACGCGTCGAAAGGGCCGCCTCGAACAAGTCCCAGCACACGTCAAAGGCGATCACGCGACGAATGCGTGGCTCGAAGGCCGCCGCACGTGGCGCCAGGTAACCGCCCAGCGAGATACCAACGAGGGTGACGTTTTTGAGCCCCAAGTAATCCAACACGGCGGCCACCGGCTTCTCCCACGCGGTCGTGAACGGAATGCCCTGCCGGCGGATGACGGACCCTTGGCCGGGTCCTTCAAACAGCACGGCGTCGTAACCGCGTTGCGAAATGCAACGCACAAATGGAAAAATCTCTTCGGCGTACGAGTCAAAGCCGCCGTGCACGACTACCGTGCCCTTGGCGTTTCCGTTGCCAGCGGCCGGAATCTTCCATACCGGCAGATGGCCGCCTCCGTAAGGCGCCTCCGTTTCGCGCACGCGCCCCTGCGAAAGCTCGGGCGCGATGCTGTCGCGAAAGAGGCCGGCCTGGTGCTCGTAGGCTTCCTTCTTGTCGGGGTCCGTAGGAGCCATGAAAAATTCGGCCGCTCGTAGATAGGCTCCCGCATGTTGGATTCGTTTTTCGGCGAGCGCTCGGTCGGCCAGACCGAGGAATTCTCGCTTCCAGTCGTCCAGGTCGCGGATGCGCGACGCAGCGGCTCGGACCTCTTCGAGATCGCCGCCCCCGAGCGTAGCCAAGCGGTTCAACTGGAAGTCGAGACTGCGGTCTTCATGCAGCCGGTGGACACCGATTGGGAAACCAAAGGTGGTCATCTTGACGTCTCTACCGGGTTGCCCCGACGGTTGCTAGGCAGCGTCCGAGTGTTTCGCGATAGCACCTGCAAATCGTCCCTACGCTGGGCAATTACCTCTGACGCGCCGGCGAAGAGGCACACCACGTCGAGCAGACATACGATCCGTGCCAATCCGAGCGCAAAGGCGCGTACCCGCGCTAGCGCCGCTTCTTCTCCGCTTTCTTGCACTCCTCGGCCGCATCGAGGAACGCCGGCCGTTCGCCACCGCCGTGCAACAAGACGGACGCGCCGCTGATGTAACTGGCCAGCGGAGAGGCCAAGAACAGACACGCGTCACCGACGTCCTCCGGAACTCCGAGGCGGCCGAGCGGAACCGTTTTGGCCACGGCGGCGATGCCTGCTTCGTCTCCGTAGTGCAGTTGGGCCTGCTCGGTGCGGATCATGCCGGCGGTAATCGCATTCACTCGGACCTTGGGTGCCCATTCGACGGCTAACGTTTGCGTGAGATTGAGCAGGCCGGCTTTGGCCGCACCGTAGGCAGCGGTGCCGGGGGAAGGACGCACGCCGCTTACACTGGCAATATTGATGATCGAGCCGCGTTCTTCCTGCTGCTGCATGACGGCGTTGGCCTGCTGCGCGAAGTTGAGCGGCGCGATGAGGTTCAGCCGAATGATTGCTTCAGAAAAGCGCGGCGAGGCCGTAGCGGCCTCGGTCATCGGCGAACCGCCGGCGTTGTTTACGAGCACGTCGAGACGACCGAGGCGATCGGTGGTTTGGGCGATAACTTTTTTAATTTGCTCGACGTCGCGAATGTCGGCCTGCACGAACCGAGCGACCCTGCCTTCAACCTCGGGTAGCTGCTCCGGCTCGTTGCGGCCGCAGACCACGACGTCGGCCCCGGCGGCGAGAAAGCGCTCGCTGATACCGCGGCCCACGCCCTTGCCGCCGCCGGTGACGATCACCGCTCTGCCGCTGAAATCGAAAGAACCGGCTAGGGTGGCTGCCGCCTGGTCTCGCGCGTCGGCCATCAGGTTCCGTAGACCTTCTGCGGTGCCGCGGACTTCTCGATCACTTCGCGCACGGCCGCGCCGACTTCGCTCGGGTCCCAGCGCGCACCCTTATCAACCTCGGGACCGGTGCGCCAGCCGTCGGCAACAGAGATCTTGCCGCCGGAGACTTCGAAGACGCGGCCGGTGACGTCGCTCGACTCGCGGCTGCCAAGCCATACGACCAAGGGCGAAACGTTGGCCGGGTCCATTTCGTCGAATCCCTCGTCGGGTTTCTTCATCATATCGGCGAAGACGTCTTCGGTCATTCGCGTGCGCGCTGCCGGAGCAATGGCGTTCGAGGTAATGCCGTAGCGGCTGAGTTCGGCGGCCTGCACGAGCGTGAGCGCGGCGATCCCGGCTTTGGCCGTCGAGTAGGCCGACTGCCCGACGCTTCCTTGTAGGCCGGCGCCCGAACTGGTGTTGACGATACGTGCGTGCACCTCTTCGCCGGCCTTGCTGCGTTCGCGCCAGTGAGCGCAAGCGTGGCGTGAGACGCAAAAGTGGCCGCGCAGGTGTACGCGCATCACCGCGTCCCACTCGCCGACGGTAGCACTGACGAACATGCGGTCGCGAAGGACGCCGGCGTTGTTGACGACGACATCGAGGCGGCCGAAGGCGTCGATCGCGGCCTTGATCAGACGTCCCGCTCCGTCCCAATCGGCAACGTCGTCCCCGTTGGCAATCGCCTGGCTGCCGGCGGCCTTGATTTCCTCGACCACCTCGCCGGCCGGTCCTGACGAACCACCGCTGCCGTCGAGTTCGGCGCCGATGTCATTGACGACGATGCTGGCCCCTTCGGCGGCAAAGGCCAAAGCGTGCGACCTGCCAATCCCGCGGCCCGAGCCGGTTAGCATAACTACGCGTCCGTCGGGCCTA
>CAZJCO010000265.1:0-4365 GCA_964544375.1 uncultured Myxococcales bacterium | reverse complement strand
GCGAAGCGAATCCCTGTCGGGCGCGACTGCGAAAGGCCCCGTGATACCCGACCAGTACGATCGGGTTTCGACGATGTCGACGGCGTCTGTCTTGGCCGCTGGGGATGCGGTGACGTCTGCATCGGCGCCGACGGACGGAAGATGCCAAATCGCGGTATCGGGGTGAAAGGCTGCCCAGGCGAACCAGTAGACGCGGGTTGTCCGCACTGAAGGGTTGCCGGAGTACGTGATCGCACTCCGGCCGTCTCTAGAGACCGGGCCGATCTCGACTTCACTGTCGCCAATGCGGTCTCTGAGCTTCCCACCGAGTACGCGGAGTTCGGCCAGCGGGTAGGCCTTGTGCTCTCTGCCGATGCTTACGCCGAGCAATAGAGCTTTGGCTTCCATGCGCGAGTCGCGGCGACTCGGCGGAAACATCAACGCGGGAGAGGCGGCGTAGGATGCGTAAGGATCGTTGTGGTAATCACGCGTGAATCCCGTATCGACGGATAGGACCTCGGTCTCGGGGTGCGAAGTCCGCCACGCTCGCCAGGTGACGAGTTGTGCCGGCAGCGTGGCAAGCCGCTGTCCCAGGCGCGGTCCGGTGACCGCCTCGGCGGCAAGCTGGGACCACAGGCTCTGGCTTTGGTGGTCGTACATCAGCACGTTGCTTTCGTAAAGCTTTCCGGAGACTCCGAAGGAGAGGACTTCACCGCGCACACGCCGGTCGAAGACCACGGCGCTGGCCGTGAGCGGGCAATAGGTGACGGCGATCGGCCGGTCGCCGTAGACGTCGTTTACGATCTCGTGCCAGTTCAGCACGCGCAGCGGATAGGCTTTGGCGCCGGATGGTCCGGCGATTCCGACCACGCGATCGTCGTCGCGCAGAAAACGCGCTGCGGCCGCAGTTACGAAATGCGGCCGGCTGATGGCCGGGATGCCGTCTTTTGGCGGTCCCCCGCTGAAAATAAGTTCCGGCGGAATCGAGTGGCGGGAAAGATCAAATGCGTCTTTGCCGAAGCCTGGTGTTGCTGCGGTTACGATGACCGTGGCTACTGCGGTGGCCGCGGCGCCGGCAGAGAGAACGAATTCGGCGCCGCGGTAGCGGGTCGAAGCGGACCGCGGCCAGCGTACTCGTCTTTTCATGCTGCTACCTCCCCGGGCTGCAGGGCGCCGCAGCGGATCGCCAGCGGTGGCCCAAAGAGCACTACGCGGCAGCTCCTCCGGCGTTACGAAAGGGGGTCGTTTGCTGGCTCGAACCCTTGGAACATCGCACGGTTAGAAAAGGTGCTTATCCCTGTCAAGATGGAGGGATGGAACTCGAGGGGAAGGTGGCTCTGGTGACGGGAGGCGGTGTCGGTGTCGGGCGCGCGGTCGTGCTCGATCTGGCGCGGCGCGGCTGTCACGTCGTGGTGAATTACTCGCGCTCTCGTGACGAAGCCGAGCGGACGGCGGCCGAGGCCGAGCGGCTGGGTGCGCGCGCGCTTTGTCTGCAGGCCGACGTGCGCAAGGACGAGCAGGTTCGGGCGATAACGGCCGAGGCTGTCGCTAGCCTCGGCAGGCTCGACGCGTTGGTCAACAACGCCGGCGTAACGCGTTTCATTGCGCACGCCGAGTTGGACGCGGTCGGCGAAGACGACTGGGATTATATCTTCGAGACCAACGTGCGGGGAACATTCTACGCGACCCGCGCAGCGGTGCCCTCGCTACGTGCCGGCGGCGGCGGGGCAATCGTCAACTTGTCGAGCGTCGCCGGCGTTTACTCGATCGGTAGCTCGATCCCTTACTGCGCGTCGAAAGCCGCGATCAACAGCATGACGGTCTCGCTGGCACGGGCACTAGCGCCCGCGATCCGCGTTAACGCCGTCGCTCCGGGTTATATCGACACGCGTTGGTGGCAGGAACGTCCTAACTACGAGGCCAGCAAACAGTTTGCCGAAGCGTCGACGCCGCTCGGTAAGGTGTGTCAGCCGGCGGACGTCTCCCAGGTCGTCATCGATCTGCTGACGGCGGAAATGGTGACCGGACAGATCGTCGTCGTCGACGGTGGCATGGGCCTCGGCGGCGGAGTTCCTCGGGGTTGAACGGAGCGCCTCGGGGCCGAGCGTCCGCCCCCCGCCGTCACGGTTGCAGGATGCTGTGTTTCCAGCCCTCGCGACCCCGCACGAACAAGTCACGCAGATGCATGCGCGGCTCGTGCCGCGTCCAAAACTCCAAGCGCGTCGGGCGCAGACGATAGCCGGTCCAGTAAGCCGGGCGAGGGATCTCCTTGCCCTCGTACCGTGTTTCGATTTTGCGGTAGTGCCGCAGCAGCGCGGCGTGGCTCTTGGCCGGCTTGCTCTGGGTCGAGGCCAGCGCGGCGATCTGGCTGCCTCTCGGCCGCGTCTTCCAGTAGGCGTCGGCCTCGGCATTGGCGACGAGCGTCAGACGGCCTTCGGCGCGCACCTGCTTGCCGATCGGGTCCCAGTAAAAGGCGATAGCGGCCTTCGGATTGGCGTCGATCTGCCGGCTCTTACGGCTTTCGATGTTCGTGTAGAAGACGAAACCGTCCTCTCCCGCGCTCTTGAGTAGCATGAATCGCACGGTCGGCCGGCCCTTGGTGTCCGCCGTGGCTAGCGCCATCGCTTCGGGAAGAACGATGCCCGCCTTGCGGGCCTCGCCGAACCAGCGTTTGAACTTACGAATCGGGTCCGTGGCCATGATCGTCCGTCGTCCCTCGTGTGTCGTGCTTCGCCAGACAGCGATCAGCGGCCGGCGGCGATGATCGCGCTCAGCTTGAAGTAGTCTTCCGTCGTGCCGGCCTCGTCGCCGACGTTTAGGTACCAGCCCTGCTCGCCCGAGAACTGGTCACTCGGCAGCGAGCAAAAGGTCGCGTGCTCGAGCTGCATGTCGACCATCGTGATCGAGGGGTTGTAGCTTACGTCGTAGTCAAAGCCGTATTCTGCGTCGGGAATCGGCTTGTGCGCGTACTTGAAGTTGTTCACCCAAATCTTCCACAGTTCTCCTCCGCTGTCGTACATGTCGGTGTAGGGGATGCGGTAGGACTCCTGATCCAAGTAGATCACGCGCTTGGAGTATGCGTACTGCGGAAGTTTGGAAACGCCCTCGACGACCCACACCTTGCGCGGCTCCCAGCTGTCGAGATGCATGAAGTCCGCCGGCGGCTTGCCCCACTTGACCGGTAGGTGCTCAGCGTGAAACGAGCCCAGAATGGTCTTGGCGCCGAGATACTTCCACGTCATCCATGCCGGATTGCCCGCGTAGCCGGCGTAGCTGTCCTGGTCCGTGTCTTGCCCGAACAACGCGTCGGACCGTTGTGCGGACGACAGACGACGCACGCGGCGAAGCTGAGGCAGATAGAGCCAGGAATCGTCCTGGCGCGTATGGTCGAGATAACGATTGAAGGTAAACCCGGTTCCCTTGAGGTCGAAGGGCTCGATGATCGGATACATTGCCTCGCGGTATCGTACCTCGTCGTCGTTTTTCGGTCGGACCGGTTTCGGATCGATAATCAAGCGCTCGACATAGTACAAGCGTCGAATGTGGTCGATCAAGAAGTGACGCTCGACGCGCACGCCGTCCGTGCCGCTACCGACGGTACCCGTATCGCAGTCGAAGTTGCGCAGATCGAGATCGTCTACGGCGATCGCCGCGTTGAAGTTGAACATGTGCTTGGCGCCGGCGTGCGGGTCGTTGGGATCGATCCCCGGGAACGGCAACCCCGCTACATTGTTGACGAGGTGGGTTCCGTCTTCGGAAAGCTTGACCTGCGCGGAGTACTTTTCGGTCGCCTCGATGAAAGGCGGTGGAAACTTGACCTCGTGATGCTCCGTGATCGGCAGGCTCACGCCGCGTGCGACGATCCATCGCATACCAGGGCTGAGCAGTTCTTCGTACTTTTCGATGTTGGTCTTGTCGACCACCGATCCGGGAGGTGGGATCTGCGGCTCCTCGGCCGGCGCGGTAGCCGGGGCGGACAGTGCGATGAAGCAGGAAAGCACCAGGGAACAAAGCAGGCTTGCCGACATGCGCGGGATGCGCTTGCTAACGGTAGTCATTACAGATGCTTCTCCGTAGTTGCGGGTTACCCCTAATTCGTATCAGGCGAGCACGGGTTATTGCAATGCTCTTTAGGCACGGAATGGCCGAGCGCTGGAATCGCATGAGCGTCCTTGGCTGGCCAAGATCCTGCCGCGACACTATGGTCTAACGGCGGCGCGAACCTAGAGCAACGTGCGGTCGAGCCGAGCTGCAAAGCGCTCGGCAACACGCGGCCAAACGGCCGCCGAAGCCGGGGCAGATTGGGGGGGGCGGGGGCCGGAGGCAGCTACGAAGACGACAAAGATGCGTCTCTGACACAGACGCGTGTGTGATGACACGAACCCC
>CAZJCO010000264.1:0-4373 GCA_964544375.1 uncultured Myxococcales bacterium | reverse complement strand
CGGGCTACGCGGCGTCGGGCACCGCGTGCCGGATCGACGGCAACGACGCGTCCGGCCGGACCGACGAGCGCGGCCAAGTAGGCGCTCTTGCCTCCGGGAGCCGCACAGGCGTCGAGCACCCGTTGTCCCGCTTCGGCCTCGGCCAGCAAGGTTACCAGTTGCGATGCTTCGCCTTGCGGCAACGCCAAGCCGGGGATCGTCCTTGGCAATTCGCAACGGACGGCGTCCGGAGCGTATTTGGCGGCGCGCGCGCGCAGTCCTTGTCGGCACAGTTCGGCGAGGACCTGCTCGCGCGCGCACAGTGCCCTGAGCACCGTCGGCATCGGTTCGTTGTTCGCCTGCAGCAAGGCCCGGCCTTCCTCGTCGCCGAATTCCTCGAGGAAACGATCGATCATCCAAAGCGGGTGTGAAAATTCGACGAGCAGTCGTTGGCCGGGGTCTTGCGGCAACTCCGGTGCGCCCTCGCGTGCGAAGCGCCGAAGCACGGCGTTGATGAGCCCGCCGGCACGCGGCGCCGCCCGACGCGCAAGTTCGACGGTTGTGTCGACCGCGGCGTAGTCGGGTACGCGATCGAGAAAGCCCAGTTGGAACAAGCCCAAGCGCAAAAGCACGCGCGTTGCTCGATCCAGCCGCAAAACTGCGCGCCCGGCGAGCGTTTCCGTGAAGTAGTCGAGCGTAGCCTGACGAGCAAGAGGGCCATAGACCAAGATCGTCGCCAGTCGACGGTCTTCCGGGCTTAGCGGAGGATCCTTTTCGATTCTGCGGCCGAGAGCGGCGTCGGCGAAGGCGCGTCCTCGATCGACTTCGAGTAGCACACGTAGCGCGATGGCACGGGGATCAGTCGCCGCCGGCATCGAGGCGCTCGAGCGCAGGACCCTTGCGGCCGCGCAGGTAATCCGCCGCGGGCATCGCCCGTTTACCTTCGGGCTGCACCTTTAAAATCCGCAGTGCACCGTGGCCGCAAGCGATGACAAAACCGTCGGGTCCGTTGGAAACGACGGTTCCTGGTTCCGCCCCGGTCGCCGCGTCGGCGGCGACGTCGGCCGCGAGGATCTTCAGACGACGTCCGCCATCGTAGGCGAACGCTGCGGGCGCGGGGCAAAAGGCGCGGACGCGTCGGGCCAGGGCTTCGGCCTCGACGCTCCAGTCGATCGCGGCTTCGCGTTTGTCGATTGGCGGAGCGTAGGTCGCGAGCGCCTCATCTTGCGGCGTGTACGTCGCTGTACCGGCGGCAATCGCGTCGACCGCTTCGATCAACATGTCGGCCGCCAGGGCGGCGAGCACCTCGCGCAGCGAACCGCCGTCGCTCTGCGGATCGATCGGAATACTGCGCTGGCCGATGATCTCGCCGGCATCCATCCGTTCGTTCATCTGGATGATGGTCACGCCGGTTTCTTCGTAGCCTTCGAGAATCGCGCGCTCGATCGGAGCCGCCCCCCGCAGCGCCGGAAGCAAGGAGGCGTGCGCGTTGATGAATCCGTAGGGCGTTTGAGCAAGCGCCGCTGCCGGGAGGATTCGTCCATAGGCGGCCACCACGCCGAGATCGGCGGCGAGTGAAGCGAGCCGATCCAAGGCCTCCGGCTCCTTGAAACTCGCCGGTTGCAACAGCGGCAGGTGGTGCTCGAGGGCGAGTTGCTTGACTGCCGACTGCCGCTGCTTCCAACCGCGGCCCGACGGACGATCGGGTCGCGTAAAGACGCCGACCACCGCATGCCGGCTTTCGAGTAGAGCCTCGAGGCAGCGCGCCGCAAACGGCGGCGTGCCGAGAAAGACCAATCGTAGCGCCGGCGCGTCTCCCACGCCGGCTAGATCCTCGGTGTGCCGCTCGATCCAGGTTCGAAATCGTCCGGCGACGGCGCTTTCTTCAGGCGCCGTCGGTATAGATCCCGTTTGAGGCGCGAGATGTGGTCCACCAACAGTCGGCCCTCGAGATGATCGATTTCGTGCTGCAGGCAAACCGCCTCGAGGTCTTCGGCTTCGATTTCAACTTCACGGTCGTCGGTGGTCCAGCCGCGTACCAATACGCGCTGCGCACGCTCGACTTCGGTGGTGAAGTTGACCACGCTCAAGCAGCCCTCCTCCCAAACGATCTCTCCCGAACGCTCGACGATTTCCGGATTGATCAGTTTGAGCAACTTCTTGCCGCGGTTCTCCGGGTCCGTATCAATCACGATGATTCGCTCGAGCACGCCGACCTGGGGCGCGGCCAGACCAATGCCGTTGGCCGAATACATGGTGTCGACCATGTTGTGCAACAGGCCCGCGATGTGACCGTCGATATTCTCGACGGCGTCGGAGTGCTTCGACAGTAGCGGGTCGGGGTACTTGTGAATCCGCAGGATCGACACGCGGTTCAGTCAACGACAAAACCGCTTCGACTGCAACAGCGGCGCCTACAAGATGTCGAGAGGATCGACGTCGACGATCAGGCGAATGCGGTCGCGCCGCGCGCGCTCGGACAGGCGCTGCTTGCAGGCGGCGGCGGCGCGTCGCAGGGCCGGCCCGTTATCCCCACGAAGCTGGAGTTGGTAGCGCCAACGTCCTTTCACGCGCTCGATCGGCGAGGGTGCCGGACCGCGTACGACCACCCGGGCCGAATCCGTGGCGCCAACGAACCGCGCGGCGCTGCGCGCGAGCGCCAAGGTCCGGTCGCGGTTGTTGCCTTCGATACGAATCAAAATCATCCGAGAGCATGGAGGATAGCCGAGTTCGGCCCGCTCGCGGAGTTCTCGGTCGGCGAACGTGTCGTAGTCGTGACGCACGGCGCAGGCGACGGCGAAGTGATCCGGGCGGTAGGTCTGCACCACCACCCGGCCGCGGTGGGCTCCACGCCCCGCGCGTCCCGCAACTTGCGAGAGCAGCTGAAAGGTTCGCTCGCCCGCGCGGAAGTCGGGTAATCCGAGAGACAGGTCGGCGAGTACTACGCCAACCAAGGTGACACCGCCGACATCGTGGCCTTTGGTGATCATTTGCGTGCCGATCAGAACGTCGATCCGTCCGGCCTGCCAGTCGGCGAGAATCTGCGCGGCGCGTCCCTTGCGCGAGGCACTGTCGCGGTCGAGTCGGGCGACGCGCGCCGCCGGAAGCAGCGAACGGACGCTTGCCTCCAGACGCTCGGTGCCGAATCCCTGCGTGACCAACGCGTCGCGTCCGCAGGCCGGACACTGCGGCGGCAGGCGTCGCGCGGCGTCGCAGTGATGGCAACGCAAGCGCTGCTCACGGCGGTGTAGAGTCATGCCGACGCTGCAGTTCCTGCATTCGATGGTTTCGCCGCATTCGTAACACTGCAGGCTCGCCGCGTAGCCTCGCCGATTGATGAAGAGCAGGGACTGGTTGCCGTCGGCCAGATTGCGCTCGAGCAAACGGCCCAAATGATCCGAGATGCCGCCGGTCGCACCGATGTCGCGGCCGCGTAAATCGACGACCTCAATCGAAGGCAGCGGGTGTGTTGTGACGCGCTCCGGCAGGCGCAAGTACTCGTAGCGCTGCTCGCGGCGCTGGGTCGCGTGGTGCCAGGACTCGACCGAGGGCGTCGCCGACCCGAGTACTACCGGACAGGAAGCCAAACGTGCCCGCATGATGGCGACATCGCGGCCGTTGTAGCGCGGGCCGTCCCCTTGCTTGTAAGCGCCGTCGTGTTCCTCGTCGACGATGATGACACCCAAATCCTCCGCCGGTGCGAGCACCGCGGAACGAGCACCGACGATGATTCGAACTTCGCCGCGCCCGATACGGCGCCATTCGTCCCAGCGTTCGCCGCTGCTCAGTTCGCTGTGCAATACCGCGACGGTCGGTCCAAAGTGGCCTATCAGGCGGGCTACCACCTGATGGGTGAGGGAAATTTCCGGGACCAGTACGAGCGCGCGCCGCCCGCGCTCGAGGACCGCGTGCAGGACCTTGGCGTAGACTTCGGTTTTTCCGCTGGCCGTTACTCCGTGCAGCAGAAACGGTCGAAAGCTGCCGATCGAGGCGGCGATGGTTTCGGCGGCCTCGCGTTGGGAGGGCGTGAGCTCGACATGGTGAGAGATCGGCGGAGCGCTGACGACGGTTCGGTAACGCTCTTCGTCGACCAGTCGAATCAGTCCTGCCTCTACGAGTACCTTCAGTTGTTGTGAGGGCCTCTGAAAACTGCCGGTCAGCTCACGAACGCTCGTGCGCCGGCCAGGCTGCTGAAGCAGGTGGTCGAACAAACGCCGGCGCTTTGGCGCCCGCTCGAACAAGGCGGCGAGTTCTTCTCCGCTTGGCACGGCGACGACCTCGACGATTCGCTCGCTGCGGGCACGAACGCTTGGGCCCGGCAGGGATTCGTGGATCCGCACCGCGCCGCGGGCGGCCAGCCGGCCGATCGTTCGATAGAAGGAGCCGCCGCCCAA
>CAZJCO010000263.1:0-4377 GCA_964544375.1 uncultured Myxococcales bacterium | reverse complement strand
CGTTCACGGGAGAGAGAAGGTGAGTCCCCCCGCGCAGTTGATGAAGAGGGGCGACGAGGGCGAGGCCGTGGTGCTGACCATCGCCGTCGGCGCGGAGCGACTGTCCCTCGGCCTCAAGCAGTTGGCTTCCGATCCCTGGAGAGACATGGAAGCGCAGTATCCGCCGGGAAGTCGGGTCCGCGGCAAGGTCACGAACGTTACCGACTTTGGAGTATTCGTGGAACTTGCCGAAGGCATCGAGGGGATGGTGCACGTCTCCCAGCTTTCCCGAGAGCGTGTCGAAAGCGCCGCCGAGCACTACCAGGCGGGCCAACAGGTCGAGGCGGAAGTTCTGCAGGTCGATGCGAATGCGCGGCGAATCGCGCTCAGCATCCGGTCTTTGCTCGACTCGCAGGACCAGGAGGAAATGCAACAGTACATGTCGCAGACGGGCGGTTCGTCCCGAACGACTCTGGGCGATCTCATCAACCAGCAGCTGGTCCGCGGAAAAAAGACGAACGAAGACGATCCGGACGACTCGGGATCGAGCGACGACTGACGACCGCGGGAAGCGGAGCGAAGGCACCATGACGAAAAGAGACCTGATCGACGAAATCGTACGGCTTTATCCGGCCTATTCGAGACGCGACGCGGAAATCATCGTCAACGCGGTGTTCGACAGCATGACCGAAGCGTTGTGCAGCGGGGAACGAATCGAGATTCGCGGTTTCGGCAGCTTGGTTGTCAAGCATCGGCGCGCGCGGGAGGGACGCAATCCAAAGACCGGAGAGATCGTCGCGGTTGCGGCCAAGCGTGTTCCGTTTTTCAAGGTAGGAAAGGAGCTGCGCGAGCGCGTCGACGGCCGAGCGAGCGGAACGGGGGAGGACGGTCGGCCTCAGTCGGGCGGCTCCGGCCGACCCGCCGTCTGAGCTTCCGATGCGTGTCTTGTGGGCGCCGTGGAGGCTCGCCTACGTCGAGAAGCCCGATCAGGGCTGCATCTTCTGTGAGCTTCCCAAGGCCGACGACGCCGAGAGCAGGCGACGCAATTTGGTACTGCGTGTGTCGGAACGCGCGTGCACGATGATGAATCGCTTTCCTTACGCCAACGGGCACATCATGGTTTCGCCGCGGGCTCATACGTGCGAGTTTTCGGCTCTTGCCCCCGATGTCGCGTCCGCGCTCCATGACGAACTACAACGCACCGTTGCGATTTTGGATCAGGTGTTCTCGCCTCAAGGCTTCAACATCGGCATGAACCTGGGACGCTGCGCGGGGGCGGGCTTTCCGGGGCATCTGCACTGGCACATCGTCCCGCGCTGGGAGGGCGACACGAATTTCATGCCGCTGATGGCCGAGACCCGTGTGATCCCGCAACATCTCGAGGACGCATACGACCGACTATTGCCGCATTTCCAGGAGCTGACGCCATGAGAGTAATCCGAACCGCCGTGCTTTCTCTGCTGTTCATCGCGGGAGTATTCCTTGCTAGCGCCAACGTTCACGATGTCTCGCTGGTATTTCTGCCCAACATCCCGATTGCGGGCTGGCCGGAGTTCCGATCGGTCGAACTGCCGTTGTTCATCCTGGTGCTGGGATTTCTCGTGCTGGGGGTCATTCTCGGCGGTTTCGGCGCGTTGTTCGAGCACGTGCGGTTAAGGCGTGCACTGCGCCGTGCGAGCAAGGAAAAGGACAAACTCGCCGGCGAACTCGGTGCCGCGCGCGCCGAGGTGGAGCAGGCCGAGTCGCAGCAGTCTCGCCTACGCGAAGAGCTCGAGCAGGCTCGCGCCGAAGCGTCGCGCTTGGCTAGCGAGGTTCCCGCGAGCGGCGGAACGGGCGGCGCCGGCGACGCGGTCCAAGTCGATTCTTCCGACGAGACCGCGCTCCCGTCTTCGTCTCAGGACTGAGCCGGCGGCCGGGCGTCGGCGCGCAGTTCGCTTGATTGCGCGGCATCCTGCCGCAATGTGTTTTTGATGGCAGACAGTAGGGCCCGCACCGGCGGTAAATTCACGCCGGTGATGCAGCAGTACCTCGACATCAAGAGTCACTACCAGGATGCCGTCCTGTTCTTTCGAATGGGCGATTTTTACGAGATGTTCTTTGAGGACGCCGAAAAGGCTTCGACGCTGCTCGACATCGCGCTCACCTCTCGCAACCGAAACGAAGAGAATCCGATCCCGATGTGCGGGGTGCCGTTCCACTCCGCGCGCGGCTATATCGCAAAACTTCTCGAGGCCGGCGTGAAAGTCGCGATCTGCGAGCAGCTCGAGCTCCCACGCCGAGGGCTGGCTAGGCGCGAAGTGACCCGTGTCGTCACTCCGGGAACGACCCTCGACGAGGAGAGCTTGGCGCCGGACCGTAGCAACTACCTGGCTGCGGCGGCAACGGCGGGGGACGGTTGGGCGATCGCTTGGATGGACTTTTCGACCGGTGAGATCTCCTACCTTGAGCTGCCGAACCAGCAAGCGCTGGAAGACGAACTGTCGTCGATCGCTCCGAGCGAAGTGCTGGTGGACGCGACGGTCGATGCACAGGTCTGCGAGCGGCTCGCGCAGCGTTCGGGCGCGGCACTTTCCTTGGCGGCCGACGTCGTCGCCGGAGACCAAGAAGGCGAACAATTGCCGGCCGGTGTCGGTGCCGAGACGACAGTGGCGGCGCGGCTCGCGCTGAGTCGCCTGTTCAGCTACGTGCGTGCGACGCAAGGAGAAGCGATCGATCATCTTCGTTCTCCTCGGCGCGTCGAGTCGGATCGCTACGTTCGCCTCGACGAAGCGACTCGCCGGAATCTGGAGATCGTCGAATCGCGAGAGGGTAAGCGAGCCGGTTCTTTGCTCGACACCATGGACGGTTCGGTGACGCCGATGGGCAAACGCCTACTCCGCCGTTGGCTGCTGCACCCGCTGGCAGAAGCTCCTGCGATCGGGCAGCGGCTCGACGCGATCGAATGGCTCGTCGAGAATGTGGCGACGCGGTCGGACCTGCTGTACGTGCTGCGTGAGATCGGGGACCTCGAGCGTCTCGCCGGGCGCGTCGGATCGCGTAGTGCCGGTCCGCGTGACTTGTCGATGCTTGCCGAAGCATTGACCGCTGTCGGCCGCCTTCGTGAACTTCTCGAGCGGACTTCCCTGCCGTCTCTGATTGGGCAGGTGCTGGCCGAAATCGATCCTCTCGAAGAGGTCGCCAGGCAGATTCGGTCGGTGTTGGCCGACGAACCCCCAGCGGCGCTCGGACGCGGCGACGTCATTCGCGGCGGCTACCACGAGGAAGTCGATCGCCTGCGCAGTATCCGGAGCGGTGGAAAAGACTGGATGGCCGAGTTTGAGAGCGCCGAACGACGGCGAACGGGTATCGGCAACCTCAAAGTCGGCTACAATAAAGTGTTCGGCTATTTCATTTCTGTCTCGCGCGCAGCCCACGATCGGGTGCCTAGCGAATACGAGCGCAAGCAAACGCTCGCCAATGCCGAACGCTACGTTACGCCGGAGCTCAAGCGCCGAGAAGCAGAGGTGCTTGGCGCCGAGGAGCGGCTCGCGACGCTCGAGCGTCACCTCTTCGAACAGGCGGTAACCGACGTTGCTGCGTGGCTCGGAAAACTCGGCCGAACGGCGGCCGGACTGGCGGTGCTCGACGTTTTGGCGGGACTCGCCGAGACCGCTCACCGTGGCGGTCACGTGCGTCCGGAGATCGTGCGCGAAGGCGCGCTGGAGATTTCCGAAGGGCGACATCCGGTGGTCGAGTCGGTGTTGGGATCGCGATTCGTGCCGAACGACTGCTGCCTCGGTGGCGAGCAGGCGAGCTTGATGATTCTCACCGGGCCGAACATGGCGGGAAAGTCGACCTACCTGCGCCAGGTCGCGTTGCTCGTCCTGCTCGCCCACTGCGGCTGCTTCGTCCCCGCGTCGGCCGCACGTGTCCCCTTGGTCGACCGGATCTTCACTCGCATCGGCGCGAGCGACAATCTGGTGCGTGGGGAATCGACCTTCATGGTCGAAATGACGGAGACCGCCGCGATTCTGCGAAACATGAGCGATCGGAGTCTTATTGTCCTCGATGAAATCGGTCGCGGAACCTCGACCTTCGACGGTATTTCGATCGCTTGGGCGGTCGCCGAAGCCGTGATCGAGGTCGGCGCGAAGACGCTGTTTGCCACGCACTACCACGAGTTGGCGGCACTCGCCGACGAATACGACTCGGTCACGAACTGTTCGGTCGCGGTTCGTCGTTATCGTGGCGAGGTGGTCTTTCTTTATCGGGTCGTCGCCGGCGCAACGAGTGGTAGCTACGGCATCGAGGTGGCGCGACTGGCCGGCGTCCCCGAGCCCGTGATCGAGACCGCTCGACGTATGCTGGTTCGCTTCGAGGCCGGCCAGCATTTGACGTCCGCGGGGATCGGGGCGCAGC
>CAZJCO010000262.1:0-4386 GCA_964544375.1 uncultured Myxococcales bacterium | reverse complement strand
AGACCGCGAGCGTGGGTGCGCGCGTGAGCGCGGTCGTACCGGAGCTGCTGACGCCAAGTGTCGACGGGTCGGCGGCCGCGCGGCTGCTGGACGAGGCGGCCGACGGAGAGACTCGGCCGGCCGTACTGGAGGAAGAACTCTGGGGCTGCCGTACCTGCGGCGCCTGCCAGCAGGAGTGCCCGATGTATGTCGAGCACATTCCGAAGATCGTCGACATGCGCCGCCACCTCGTGATGAGCGAGGCACGAATGAGCGACGAAGCGCAGATGTTCATGAAGAATATGGACGATCGCATGCATCCCTTTGCCGGCGCGTCGCACGAGCGCGAAGACTGGTTCGAAGACCTCGACATCAAGGTCTTCGGTCGCGGCGATAGCGCGGAGTATCTGTTTTGGGTCGGCTGCGCCGGTGCGCTGGTCGACCGAAACATCCAAGTCACGCGGGCCTTCGTCAAGGTGCTGCAGGCGGCAGGCGTCGACTTTGCCGTGCTCGGTGCGGAAGAAAGCTGCAGCGGAGACCCCGCGCGGCGGGCCGGCGGCGAACTCACCTATCAGATGCTGGCCAAGGCCAACATCGAACTGTTCGCGGGGTACAAGATACGAAAGATCCTTACCACCTGTCCCCACTGCCTGAACACCTTGGCCAACGAGTATCCGGAGTTCGGCGGCAACTATGAGGTGATTCACCACACTAGCTTCATTCGCGACCTGATTGCGAGCGGCAAATTGCCGCTCAAGGAAGGACTCGAGGATCTTACCTATCACGACCCTTGTTACTTGGGCCGTCACAACGGCAACTACGATGCCCCGCGGGAGGTTCTGGCAGCGTTGGCCTCCGGCGGCCTGCGCGAGATGTCGCGTAACCGTTCGGAGTCACTGTGCTGCGGCGCCGGCGGCGGTTACGCGTGGATGGACGACAAGCTCGAGCGGCCGATCAGCCACATGCGGCTGGCGCAGGCCAAGGAGTGCGGTGCCAAGACCGCGGCCGTCGCCTGTCCGTTCTGCATGCAGATGTTCGAGGACGCGATCAGCGTCAAGGACCCGTCGCGGACCGTCCGTGCGGCCGACATCGCGGAATTGGTCGCTGAGGCACTGAGCGACTGAATAGCGCGCTGCTCAGCTGTCTGCCGACCCGCCGCCGGTTGCGTGACGGGCGGCGACGTAGCCAAAGCTGCAGGCCGGCCCCAGCGTCGATCCCGGCCCCGGATAGGTTCGCCCCATCACCGACGCCGAGCAGTTGCCGATCGCGTACAGCCCTTCGATCGGGTCGCCCGACTCGCTCAGCACGCGCGCGCTGGCGTCGGTTTTCAAACCGCCCTTGGTGCCGAGTTCTCCGGGGAAGGCTTCGATGACGTAGAAGGGGGGCTTTTCGATCGGCGCCAGCGAGGGATTGGGCTTGACCTGCTCGTCGCCGTAGTAACGGTCGAACACGGAGTCGCCGCGGCCGAAGTCCGGATCCTTTCCTGAACGCGCGTACTCGTTGAACTTGCGCACGGTGGCTTCGAGACCGTCCGCATCGATGTCGAAGATCGCGGCCAGCTCGCGCAGGCTGCCGGCCTTCTTGAGGTAGCGTTCGCGGATCAGCTTGGGAAGAAAACGGTCGGGCTGCTGCGAGCCGGGAACCATCATTGGTCCGCAGGGATATTTGCGGCGAAACTCGGCGTCGAAGATGAGGTACGAGGGAACACTCGGATTGTCCGGCGTGTTGTGTTCGTACATCGTGTTGACCACGTCGATGTATGGCATCGCCTCGTCGACAAAGCGCTGGCCTTTCTTGTTCACGAGAATGCTGCCCGGCAGAGACTTCTCGATCACCAGCATGCGCGCGCGGTCCTCGCCGGGAACTACGGTGGTTGGACCCCACCAGGCGTCGTCCATCAAATCGATGGCGCCACCGATGGACAGCCCCATGTTGATCGCATCGCCGGTGTTGGCCGGGTTGGCGCAGGTCCATTCGGCGCGCGTGGGATTGGGCAGATACTTTTCGCGCATCGCCTGATTCGACTCGAAGCCGCCGGCTGCCAAGACGACGCCACGGCGCGCGCCAATGCGGAACTCGCGTCCACTGCGTTCGGCTACGACACCGGTCACGCGGTCGCCCTCGACTACCAGCCGTTTGGCCGGTGTTTCGAGCCACAACGGGATATTGCGGTCCATCAGGCTGCGGCGCAGCATGCCGACCAACGAGTTGCCCATCGCAAGGTTACGATCGCGCCTGGATTTGAAGCGCCACGGCAGGTCGAACCAGTAGCGGCCCATCAACTTCATCGTCAGCGTGATCCAGCCCGGCCCCTTGCAAAACAGGTCGCGGGCTTCCTTGATCGTCATGCAGATACGGCCGGCGATCAGTTCCTGCACGGCGCACTCGCGCATACGCAAAAATTCTTCGCCAAGTTCGCGAGCGTGAAAATTCGTCGTCTCGAGTGAGCGTCCGCCCGGCTTACTGCCGGGCTGGTCTTGGTAGTAGTCGGGATATTCTTCCAGAGCGACCAGTCGCACGCGGGTTTGGTCGTCGAGAAAGCGCGCCATCTTTGGCGATTCGTCTACGTAGGTCTGCAGGCGTTCGTCTTCGACCAGGCCGGCGGTAGTCGCGCGCATGTACTCGAGCGCCTCCTCGCGCGAGTCGGCGATGCCGACGCCGGGCATCAAGTGGTTGTTCGGGATCCACAGGCCGCCGCCCGACATTGCCGAGGAACCGCCGTACATCGCGCTTTTCTCGATTAGCAGGACGCTAGCGCCGCAGGCGTGCGCACTGAGCGCCGTTACCATGGCGCCGGCGCCCGCGCCGACGACCAAGAGGTCTACCGTGTGATCCCATGTTTGGCTGCTTGCATCGCTCATCGTGCGTTTCCCCTACTTGCCCTTGAATACGGGCTTGCGTTTTTCCATGTACGCGCGTGGTCCCTCGTCGGCGTCCTCCGAGTAGCGGACGCGCTGGAACAGTGCGTTCTCGAGCACGTAGGCCGGCTCGTGGTTCCAAGCGCGGACGGCGATTTCTTTCGACGTGCGCACGGCCAACGGTGCGTTTTCGCAGATTTCCTCGGCTAGCTCCATCGCTGCCGGCAGCACCTCGTCGACGCTCTCGACCAGTCGGTTGACCATGCCGACTTCGTAGGCCCGACGCGCACCGATCGGGCGGCCGGTAAGCAACATCTCCATTGCGATCATCCAGGGGATATAGCGCGGAATGCGCACGTGCGAGCCGCCGGCGGCGATCATCCCCCAGCGTACCTCGCCGAGGGCGAACTTGGCGTTTTCCGAGGCGACGACCAAGTCGGCCCCTTGGATCAATTCCGCGGTGGCAAAACCGTTTACCGCGCAGATGATCGGTTTGAAGATATCGTGGAACACCCGCTTGGTGGGGTCCGTGTTGATCTCCCACTGGCCGGATCGCACGGCGGGGATCATCGTGTCGAGGTCGCCGCCGGCGCACCAGGCGCGGTCGCCGTTGGCCGCTAGAATCGCCACGCGCAAATCGTCGTCTTCTTTGAAGTCCTCGAAGGAGTCGTAGAAGGCGTCCATCATTTCCGGCGTAAAGCAGTTTGCCGCTTCCGGCCGGTTCCAGGTCATGACGGCGATCGGTCCTTTCTTTTCGTAGAGAAAATGCGGTGAGGTTCTCATCGTAGCGTTGCTCCTTTGGCCGTGGGCTAACTTTGCGCGCGGCGAAACTTCGGAAGCGTGACTTCCGGCGTGACGTCGTCGAAGACCACCTCGACGGGCAGGCCCATGCGGATGTCGTCGGGTGGGCAATCGACGACCCAGCTGACCATACGCACGCCTTCCTCTAGCTCGACGACCGCCGGTGCATAGGGTGGATCGTCGAGAAACGCGGGATGCATCGGCCGGCGGACGACGGTCCAGGTGAACACCTTGCCGCGGCCGCACGAGCGCGCCCACTCCCAGTCCCACGAGCCGCAAGCCGAGCACAGCGGCCGCGGCACATGACGCCACTTGCCGCAGGCCGTACAGCGTTGGAATCGAAGCTCATGTCGCCGGCAGTGCTCGTAGAACTCTTTGGTCGTACCGTCCATCAACGGGAGCGGCTTGCCGTAGTCTTGCGTCATCGTCGTCTCCTCTAGCGCCTGAGAATCGAAAAGCTGCCGTCGCCGAAGTCGCCAAAGCCTGTAACGACGCCAATCTCGGCATCCGCGACCTGTCGCTGGCCCGCGTCGCCGCGCAGTTGGCGCACGGCTTCGAGCATGTGGTTCATGCCGAGCACGTGGGCTTCCGACAATAGCCCGCCGTGGGTGTTGACGGGAAGCTCGCCGCCGAGTTCGATGCGGCCGCCTTCAACGAAGGGGCCGCCTTCGCCGCGTTTACAGAAACCGGCTTTTTCGCGTTTCTTGGTTTGTTGAAAGGGGAAGCGGGGGGCGGTCTCTGGCGAGTG
>CAZJCO010000261.1:0-4388 GCA_964544375.1 uncultured Myxococcales bacterium | reverse complement strand
GTTCTTGCCGCCTTCCCCGGTGGACTGGCTGCTCTTCGACTGGTTTGTTTATCGCGCCCTGCGGCCGGCCCGGTCGCGCGTCCGACCGGACTGGTACGTCGAGCGGCCGTTCCGCGAGATCATCGGCCGCGAGATGCCGGACGACGAGGCGAAGATCACGCCGGGCGAGCACCTCAAGGACAAGCGCGACATACTCGCACCTGCGCTGCGTCCTCGAGAACTGGCTGGCTGCGGCCGCTGGCGAAACCGGCGACGACGGCTCGATCTTCGTCCGCTTGGAAGACGAGCGTTGTTTGCTGATCGAGGTGGAGCGGCCGCGCGGTCCGATTGCCCAGCTGCGACGGATCACGCAGGACACCGGTCCTGTTTCTTCTTGGAGACTGTTGCTGGCGCGCACCGTCGCTGCGCGAAACGGCTGGAAGCTGGATGTGGAAATGTCGGAAGAGGCGATGAGGATGCGCTGTCTTCTGGCGCTCGAGGAGGTAGGGAGTCGTGAGCAGCAAAGCAACCGTTCTGATCGTTGACGACGAGACGGGTGTCCGTGAGTCGGTTCGTATGGTTCTCAAGGACTCCTACGAGGCGATCCCCTTGGAGTCCGGAGAGAAGGCGCTCGAGTGGCTGGAGAGCGAGCCGGCGCACCTGATCCTTCTCGACATTCTGATGCCGGGGATGGACGGTCTCGAAGTTCTCGAACGCATTCGTGAGCGCGACCAGTTCGTCCCGGTCGTCATGTTGACCGCCACCAAGACCGTCAAGACGGCGGTCAACGCGATGAAACTGGGGGCCTTCGACTACATTACAAAACCCTTCGACGTCGAGGAACTGCGCGTCGTCGTCGAACGTGCGACGGAAAACGCCGACCTCAAACGAGAGGTCGTCGAGCTGCGCGAGGCCGTCAGCAAGCGCTTTTCGTTTGACTCGATCATCGGCGAGGCGGCGCCGATGCAGCAGGTCTTCCGCACCATCACCGCGGTCGCGCCCCTGAAAACCACGGTTTTGGTTACGGGCGAATCCGGAACCGGCAAAGAGCTGATCGCCAAGGCGATTCATTTCAACAGCCCGCGTGCCGAGCGGCCGATGGTCACGCTCAACTGTGCGGCGATCCCCGAAAACCTGCTCGAAAGCGAACTCTTCGGTCACGAGAAAGGATCGTTCACGGACGCGGTCAGTAAGAAGGTCGGGCAGTTCGAACACGCCCATACCGGCACGATCTTTCTCGACGAGATCGGCGAAATGAGTGCCGCACTGCAGGCCAAGCTCCTGCGTGTTCTCGAGCAGGGCGAGATCATGCGCGTCGGCGGCGACCACCCGATTCCAGTTGACGTTCGCGTGGTCGCGGCGACCAACCGCAATCTGCACGAAGCGATCGCCGAGGGCAGCTTCCGCTCCGACCTCTACTACCGGCTGCACGTCGTCTCGCTCGACATTCCGCCACTGCGCGACCGCAAGGAAGACATCCCCCACCTGATCCGGCACTTTTTGGCTATCAAGACCAAGGAACTCGGGCTTCCCAACCGCGGTATCAGCCCGGCTGCCGTCGATCGATTGCTCCAGTATCCCTGGCCGGGCAACGTTCGCGAACTCGAAAATGCGATCGAACGAACGCTAGTGCTGACGCCGGGAGACGCGACCATTCAAGTCGAGCACTTGCCCAGCGACTTGGTCGAAGCTCCTTCGGTTGCCGTCCACGTGCGCGAACAAGTACTGAGCGGTTTCAAGTCCCTCGCCGATGCGGTCGATGAGTTCGAACGGGACATCATCGGCGAAGCGCTCGAGCGGACCCACTACAACCAGACGCGCGCGGCTACGGTCCTCGGAACAACGCGACGAATTCTGAAATACCGTATGGATAAGCTCGGAATCGCGCCGGGAGATATGTAACCGGACAGCCGGCGGTCGCTTCGTTGACAACCGTCCAACGGTGCCGTAAAAGCGCCGAGAGGATACCCTGTGCCGAATCCCTCCGATATGGCTTTGACCAAAGCGCGTGCCGGCAAGCGTCTCAGCGACGATGACGCCTACGCGCTGCTTCACCTTTCCGCCGAGCGTCTCGACGAGTTGTGCGCGGCCGCGTCCCTGCTCAGAGACCGAGCGCACGGGCGAACCCTCACCTATTCGCCTAAAGTATTTCTCCCGATAACCAACCTTTGCCGCGACCGCTGCGCCTACTGCACCTTCCGGCGCGACCCGGGTGCGGCCGGCGAATGGACGATGACGCCCGACGAAATCGTCGATTGGTGTCGCCGCGGGCGGGCTTTGGGCTGCACGGAAGCGCTCCTGTGCCTGGGCGACAAACCGGAGATCGCCTTCCGAGGGTTCCGCCAAACGCTCAAGGAGCACGGTGCTTCGAGTACCGCCGACTACGTGCTGCAGGCTTCGCGCCTCGCACTGGCCGAGGGCCTACTGCCGCATACCAACGCCGGTGTGTTGTCGCCCGACGAGATGGCGATGCTGCGTCCGGTCAACGCCAGCATGGGGTTGATGCTCGAAAACGTCAGCCCCCGGCTGCGCGACCGCGGCATGCCGCATCATCACGCGCCAGACAAGGAGCCGAGCCTTCGCATCCAAATGATCGAGGACGCCGGCCGGCTCGCGATTGCGTTTACCAGCGGCATCCTCGTCGGCATCGGCGAGAGCGAATCTGAGCGGGTCGCCAGTCTGCTTGCCATCCGACGGTTGCACGATCGCCACGGCCACATCCAGGAAGTCATTGTGCAGAATTTCCGCGCCAAGCAAGCTACGCCGATGGCCGCGGCCAGCGACTTGAGCGACGAAGAAATGATTCGCACGGTTGCGCTGGCCCGTCTGATCCTCGGTGCCGACATGAACCTTCAGGCGCCGCCCAATCTCAGCCCCGCGCGGCACGCCTGGCTGATCCGAGCCGGCATCAACGACTGGGGCGGAATCTCGCCGCTGACGATGGATTACGTCAACCCCGAAGCCCCCTGGCCGCACGTCGAGCAGTTACGACAAACCTGCCGTTCGGAGGGCTACGAGCTGGCGGCTCGTCTGCCGATTTATCCAGAGTACATCAACGATCGTTTCGTCGACGCCACCCTTCGGCCGACGCTCGATAGTTACGTTCCTCGGCGGGAGGCACTTGCAGGATGAAGCGCGAAGAAGCTTGTTTGAGCGACCGCTTGGCCACTGTCGGCTCGCCGTTGCGCAGTATTCTCGAGCGCGCCCTGGAAGGCCGGCGGCCGACGGTCGAGGAAGGCGAAGGGCTGCTTGGCTTGCGCGGCAGCGAACTGTCGGCGCTGATTGCTACCGCCGATGAGATTCGACGCCAAGACGTCGGTGACGTCGTTACTTACGTCGTCAACCGCAACGTCAATTGGACGAACATCTGTTTCGTGGGCTGCAAGTTCTGCGCCTTCGCCCACCTCAAGGGCGACGCCGAGGCCTACGACGTTCCGATCGAAACCGTACTGGACAAGGTCGCCGAGGCGATCGAGCGCGGCGCTACCGAAGTCTGCATGCAAGGCGGCATCAACCCCGAGTTGCCTTCGGACGGCTACTTCCGCATTTTGCGCGCCATCCACGAGCGCTTCCCCACCCTTCACATTCACGCCTACTCGCCGATGGAAATCATGTACGGCGCGCGCCGCGCCGGCATGAACTACCGCGAATTCATCGGAGAGTTGAAAGCCTGCGGCATCGGCAGCATTCCGGGCACCGCGGCGGAGATTCTCGACGACGAAGTACGCGAAATTCTCTCGCACAAGAAACTTTCGACGTCGACTTGGATCGAGATCATCCGTACGGCCCACGCTTGCGGCGTTCCGACGACCTCCACACTGATGTACGGGCATATCGAAACGCCGCGCCAGATTGCCGCGCATTTGGATCTGCTGCGCTCGATTCAAAGCGAAACCGGCGGTTTCACCGAGTTCGTGCCGCTGCGTTTCATCTGGCAGAACACCGCGCTGTATCGTGAGGGGCTGGTGCGGCCTATCTCTCAGGGAGAGCTCGACCTGGCGGTGTATGCCACCAGCCGCCTGATGCTGCGCGGCTTGATCAACAACCTGCAGACGTCTTGGGTCAAGCTCGGGCACCGCCTGGCCGCCGAGTCCTTGAATGCCGGTTGCAACGACATGGGCGGCACCTTGATGGAAGAAAGCATCTCTCGCGAAGCCGGCGCGGACGCCGGAGAGTTCACCTCGGCGGCCGAACTCGAAGAGCTGATCCGAGCCATGGGGAGAGTCCCGCAGCAGCGAAATACCCTTTATCAACCGATCCGAGACGAGGATGACGACGACGGAGAACTTCAAACCACGGGTTACGCTGTTAGCGGGTGGAGTGGGAGCAGCTAGGCTGCTCCGCGGCCTGGCCCGCGTCGTCGCACCAAAGACCTTGAGTGTCATCGTCAGACCCGGCGATGTAGACGA
>CAZJCO010000260.1:0-4391 GCA_964544375.1 uncultured Myxococcales bacterium | reverse complement strand
CCAGGGGCGCCCTCCGGAGCGCCGCACATCAGCGACGAACCGCACGCCGCCCGAGCGGGTAATAGTCGAACCCGAGCTTGGCCATCGACTCGGGCTCCCAAAGATTGCGACCGTCAAAGATTACCGGCTCACTAAGAAGCGAGCGGATCCGCTCGAAGTCGGGCCGGCGGAACTCGTTCCACTCGGTAACCACCAGCAGAGCGTCGGCACCGTCGAGCGCCTCGTAGTTCTGACGATGATAGGAAATGCGGTCGCCGAAGCTGCGGCGGCACACGTCCATCGCCTCCGGATCGTGCACGCGCACGGTGCAACCGCGCGACAGCAGGTCCTCGATCAATCCGATCGCCGGCGCCTCGCGCATGTCGTCCGTCCGAGGCTTGAATGCGAGTCCCCAAAGTCCGAAGGTTCGACCTTCGAGACTCCCGTCGTAGTACTCGCACACTTTCTCGAACAAACGCCGTTTCTGGTTGTTATTGACCTCATCGACCGCCTTGAGAATCGGGAAGTCGAGTCCGACCTGCTGAGCGGTGTGAATGATGGCGCGCACGTCCTTGGGGAAGCAGGAGCCGCCGTAGCCGAGACCGGCATACAAGAAGCTCATGCCGATACGGCTGTCCAAACCGATGCCCTGGCGAACCTGGGTCACGTCGGCCCCGACCTGTTCGCAGAGGTTGGCGATTTCGTTGATGAATGAAATCTTGGTCGCCAGCAGCGAGTTGGCCGCGTACTTGGTCATTTCGGCGCTGGCGTTGTCCATCACCAGAATCGGCGCACCGCCGCGGCAAAACGGGGCATAGAGGTCCTTCATGATCTCGCCGGCGCGAGCATCGGCACATCCAATGACGACGCGGTCCGGCTTGAGAAAGTCCTCGATTGCCGCGCCCTCCTTCATGAATTCGGGATTGGACACGACGTCGAACGGGTGCTCGGTGGCCTCGGAGACGATCTCCTGAATGCGCGCGTGGGTACCGATCGGTACCGTACTCTTGGTAACGATGATGCGATAGCCGTCCATCGCTTGTCCGACGTCCCGTGCGACCGCGTAGACGGCGCGCATGTCCGGAGAGCCGTCGTCGGACTGCGGCGTTCCGACAGCGATGAAGCAAACCAGCCCGTGCTGCACCGACGTCGCCAGATCGGTCGAAAACGTCAGCCGGCCTTCGCCGACGTTACGCTTGATCAACTCTTCGAGACCGGGCTCGTAGATCGGGACTTGGCCCTCCTTGAGAGCCGAAATCTTGGCCTCATCGATGTCGACGCAGATGACGTCGTTGCCGCTCTCGGCGAAACAGGTCCCAGCTACCAGGCCGACGTACCCGGTTCCTACTACGCAAATTCTCACGTTTCCTCCTTCGCCCGGAAGGTCGCAGCCGAAGGAGCTCAGAACCGCTGCGACCCGTACGAGGATGTCCTTTCGATAGTACCAGCGGCCCGGAAAGCCAGCAACAAGGCTCAGGCGCTCGAGGACGGCTCCAACCCGGCTTTGGCGCCCGCTGCCGGGCGTGTCGATGGCAACCGGCGGCGCAGAGGCAGATCCTCGCCGACAACGTAGATCGGTTTGCCCTGACTCTCGTGGTAGGTGCGCGCCAGCATCTCACCGAGCAACCCCATCGTCACGAACTGTACCCCGAGAACCATCAGCAGGATCGCCAGCAGCACGATCGGCCTCCCCCCCAGTTGGACACCGAGTAGAATCTTTTGCCCGCCGAGCCAGGCCAGCATCACCGATCCGACCCCCCCGAGCAGGAAGCCTAGAAAGCCGAACACGTGAATCGGGCGAGTCGAAAACGCCGACAAAAACTTGACGGTCAGCAGGTCGAGTACGACCCGCACGGTGCGCGAAATGCCATACTTCGAGTGGCCGTGGATGCGCGGCCGATGGTGCACCTCGAGCTCGGCCACCGTCGCCCCGAGATCACCCGCGATCGCAGGAATGAAGCGGTGCATCTCGCCATAGAGCCGCAGGCTGCGTGCGATCTCTCCGCGATAGGCCTTCAGCATACAGCCGTAGTCGTGCACATTGACGTTGGTCGTGGCGCGAATGATCCAGTTGGCGATCGCCGAAGGCAGCCGCCGCAGCAGGAAACCGTCCTGACGCTTGCGTCTCCAACCGCTGACGAGGTCGTAACCATCGTCGAGTTTGGCGATCAACCGCGGAATGTCCGCCGGGTCGTTCTGCAGGTCGCCGTCGAGCGTGACGACGATCTCTCCTGCGCTCGCGTTCAGTCCTGCAGCAACCGCCGCGGTCTGACCGAAATTCTTGCGGAAATGGATGACGTGTACGCAGTCGTCGTCCTCGTGAATACGTGCCAGCACTTCCCGGGATCCGTCCGTCGATCCGTCGTTGACGTAGATAATCTCATGCGCGACCTCCATCGTCGCCAGCGCAGCACGAATCTCACCGTGCAACTGCGCGAGATTCTCACGTTCGTTGTATACAGGAACGACAATCGATACCGTCATGACGAATCCTAAGAATGGAAGTCGGTCAGCGCCATGAACTGGCGGAACCGGTTTTCGATCTCGTCGCCCTCGAGTCTGCGCAAGCGGTCGAGGCCGAAGTCTTCGACCGCGAACGAAGCCAACACACTGCCGTAGACGATTGCGCGACGCATGCTCCTGCGATCGAAGCTTTCCGTGCGAGCCAAGCTACCGAACAAGCCTCCGGCAAAGCAGTCCCCGGCGCCGGTGGGATCGACAACGTGTTCGAGTGGGAACGCCGGCACGGCGAATACTTCGTCGGCGGCAAACTGCAGAGCGCCGTATTCGCCACGCTTGATGAGCAGCGTCTGCGGGCCCATGGCCAGGATCTTCTTCGCGGCCGCGACGATATTGCGCTCGCCGGAGAGCAGCATCGCCTCGGAATCGTTGATACTGAGCAGCTGGACATCGGCCAGCAGCGAAAGCAGTCCTTCTCGGTGCTCGGAGATCCAGTGGTCCATCGTATCGGCACCCACCAGCCTTACGTTGTCGAGCTGGGACAGCACGTCGGCCTGCAATCCCGGCTGAATGTTGGCGAGAAACACCAGTTCGCTGTCGCGATAAGATGCCGGCAACCGGGGCACAAAATCACCGAACACGTTGAGTTGAAGGTCCAGCGTATCGCGAACGTTCATGTCTTCGTGATAACGTCCTCGCCAACGGAAGGTATCGCCCTCGGCTTCGGTAAGGCCCTCCAGATTGATCCCCCGCTGCGCCAGAAACGCGCGCTCGGCCGCGGGAAAGTCGCCGCCCACCACGGCCACCATATTGACCGGCGCGAAAAAACTTGCGGCTACTGAAAAATACGAGCACGACCCGCCGAGTACGTCCTCGGCGATTCCCGCCGGCGTCTCGATCGAGTCGAACGCGACCGAACCGACGACACACACACTGCTGCTCACGATACCTCCTATCTATTCGCCCAGGACCCGGCCGGCGACAACTGCCAACTCCTCCAACCGTTCGGTCGGAATCGCTTCGCGCTCGGTGATGATGGCGTTGTCGAGGCTGCGGCGGCAAGCGCAGTCCCGTTGGCCGTCGATTGCCGCCGCGGCGGCGGCAATCGTGCTCTTGGCCAGTTCCGCGTTGGCCTGCAACACCGCTAGCACCTCGCCGATCTCGACGTCATCGTCACTACTACGCCAGCAATCATAATCGGTAGCGAGCGCCAGCGTGGCAAAACAGATCTCGGCTTCGCGAGCCAGCTTGGCCTCCTGAAGATTCGTCATGCCGACGACGGACCCGCCCCAGCTCCGATACAAACAGGATTCGGCGCGCGTCGAAAACTGCGGGCCCTCCATACAGACGTAGATGCCGCCCGCATGCACCGTCGAGCCGGCCTGCCGCGCGGCGTCCGCCAGAATGCGCGACAGCACCGTACAGAAAGGATCGGCAAAAGAAACGTGGGCAACGATCCCCTCGCCGAAAAACGACGAGATCCTGCCGCGCGTGCGGTCGATGAACTGGTCCGGTATGACGACGTCGCCGGGCCGAATCGCCTCCTGCAGGCTGCCGACGGCAGAAACCGAGAGAATCGCATCGACCCCGAGCTTCTTGAAACCGTGAATGTTGGCGCGGAAATTGAGTTCTGAGGGAAGGATGCGATGTCCTTCGCCGTGGCGCGGCAAGAACGCCATCCGGTGGCCGGCAAGCTCGCCGAGTACGTAGGCATCCGACGGCGAGCCGAAGGGCGTCTCGATCTCGATGCGACCGGTTTCGCGCAACTGCTCGATGCGATACAGCCCGCTACCGCCGATGACGCCGATCATGGTTTCAGCGGATTCCACGTCGAGCCTCCATGCTACATTTCCCGCCGCTCGAGCGCCACGCGCTTGAGCGGGACCGTTCTATCTCGAATGAACGCTACTCTCGGCACACCTTCGAGCCGCAGGAGCGACAACCGCGAATTC
>CAZJCO010000259.1:0-4394 GCA_964544375.1 uncultured Myxococcales bacterium | reverse complement strand
GCTCGAGGCTCGCGGCTAGGGTGGGAAGGACGTCGACCAGCATTGCCGGCGAGGATACGGAAAGGCCAGATTGCCGCCCCGGGTACTTGATGAGAAGCGGGACGCGAATCACTTCGTCGTACAAGGATTTTCCGTGGCCCCAACGCCCGTGTTCGAAAAACTCCTCGCCGTGGTCGGCGGTGACGACGATCAACGCGTTGTCGTAGCGGCCGGCCTGCTCGAGCGAGTCGAGTAGTTGTCCGAGCACTTGGTCGGCGTGTCGTACGGTCGCATCGTAGAGCTCGAGAAGCAGGCTTCTGCGCTGCGGTTCGAGATCGCTATGGCGATGCAGCAGAGCGACTTGTTCGGCTTCCGGGATCTCTCGCTCGCGTCCGGGCGGAAGATAGGGAATGTGCGGGCTCATCAGGTGCAGATAGGCGAATAGGGGCTGTACTCCGGCATTTTGCAGCCATGTGTCGAAACGCTCGACAAGAACGTCGTCGCGCGCGCAATTCGAGCGCTTGGAGCCGCGGACTCCGGTTTGCTGCTCGAGAAATCGCAAACCCGCGGCGATCGCCCCACGTGCCGGCAACCGTCGGTCGACTTGTTTGAGCAGACGCAAGACGAGAGCAAACCGCACGTAGCTTTCTCGTTCTGCTTCGAAAAACTCGCCGACGCCTTGGTCGAAGCCGAAGGCCGGAGAGATCCAGGGGTTGGCGGAAAATACCGCAGTCCGGTAGCCGGCTTGCGAAAAAACCTCGGGCAGCGTCACGGCTTGCGCACTGAGGCGGTCCCGCCGCAGGTTGGCCCGGTGGCTCGACGGATACAACGAGGTCCATAACGAGGCGACAGAGGGCTTGGTCCAGGACGCCTGTGCGTAGGATCTCTGATAGCTGGCCGCACGGCGGGCCAAACGCGCGACGTTGGGCAAGCGCGCGGCGGCGTGCTGATCGAGTCCGCTGGCGTCAAACCGAAGCGTATCGATGACAATGACGTACACGTCCGAGGCTCCGCGCAAGGCGCTTGGGCTCGGCGTTGAAGAATGCGAAGCGCCGCCGGGCCGCGCTAGTAAGAAAAGGCCGGCTGCGCACAACGGTAGCACGATCAGCGCTGCGAGCGGGCCGCGGTCGAACAGCTTGCCGCTGCCGGGCAAAGCCGCCGATATCCCGCAAGCGAGAGCGAGGGCCAAAACGAAGGCGAGGTTGACAACGATTGTTACTGGCTCCGACGGGGCCGGAAGGTGGACGACGTTCAGGTAGACCCAAGCCACCAACGCCGGCCAGCCGATAATCGATAGCACGACGATTTGAACGTGCGAAGGAAAGCGATGTCTGCTTGCTCCAGCAATGCTTGCCAGCAGCAGGCCGGCGCCGAGTCCGAGCGCGAGGTAAACCAGGCCGATCAGCAAAGCCAGACGCGGGAAGCCGACCGGTCCGACGGCGAGGCGAATCTGCAGAACGTCTAGAACCGCGGCAAGTCCCGCGCCGACGAGAAGCCAGGCGACTGTTCTCGGCAAGTTCATCGATGGTGATACCCGGTCTACTGGATGTAGCCGAGCGATCGCAGGCGTTGCTCCGTATCGGAGTCCATTAGGACCCGTTGAATGCCGTTGTCGCGAATCCGGTCGTCGAAGGGGCGCCAGTGCCGATCGAGCCACTCGGCCATTCTCTGGAGTTCGCCCGGAGCGAAGCCGGCGTCGATCGGTCGTTGCGTCTGTTCGTGAGGATCGGATCGCGTATCGAAGGCCTGGGCCGAGGGACGGTTGAAGTGCTCTATGACCTTTGTATCTCCAACTCTAAGTGAAACCTGAACATTCAGGCTGTTCTTTCGGTAGAGTTCGGCGACCGTGACGCGTGTGTGCTCCGGTTGTTGTGCGAACGCCAGGGGGGCCAAGCTACTGCCATCGACGGAGTTTAGTGCCGGCAGACCCGTCAACTCCAGCAGTGTCGGCATGATGTCGACGATACTCGCTTCGGTTTCTACAACGCCTCGAAGCGGGGTCACTCCCGGTACGTAGAGCACCAGCGGTACGCGCAAGATTTCTTCGTAAAGGCTACGGTGATGGCCCTTGTTCCCGTGTTCGAAGAACTCGTCGCCGTGGTCGCCGGTAACGACCACGATCGTCCGATCAGCGATGCCGAGGCGCTCGAGCGTCTGCCGCAACTTGCCGAGCGCGTCATCGACCAGACGAATCTCGCCGTCGTACAATGCGATGATGTGTTCGAGATCGCGACGCGCCATATGCCGATTGACGGCCGGATCGAAGTAGAAGTTCCTGCCGCTGAAGCTGCCCCGGTAGTCCGGATCGAACATCGTTTCGTAAGGTGGGCCCGGATCGTAGTCGTAGTGGACGTCCCAGGAATGAAGGAAAAGAAAGAATCTTCCCTCGGTGTGAGACTCGATCCACTTGGCGGCCGTTTCCTGCAGTAGCGGCGCGGTTACCGTGGCGTAGGACTCTTTGTGGTCTTCGAAACGGATCGTGCGGTCGTCGTAGTCATCGAAACCGCGAGGAAATCCGTAGCGGGCTTCCAAGTATGGCGCGGAGACGATGGCTCCGGTTGCGTAGCCGGCTGCCTGAAACTGTTCGGCTAGGGTTGGTACATCGGCGGTCAGGCTGCGGTCGTCGGAGATCACCCCGTGGCCGAGCAGCGAACGGCCGGTCAATAGCGACATGTGTGCCGGCAGGGTCCATGCGGTGGTACTGCTGGCGTTTCGGTACAATACGCCCTCGGCGGCCCAGCGATCGATGGTCGGTGACGTGTCGCGAGTATATCCGTACGCTCCCAGATGGTCGGCTCGCAGGCTGTCGATGGAAATCAGCACGACATTGTAATTCTTGGCGAGTGCCAGCGGCGACGCCGCGTTTGGCGCGGCCGCCGCTGGTGCCGCGGCCCGCGGAGCAGTGGCGCCGGCGCCGAGCGCGCAGACGGCACAGGCCGCCACGACCACGATGCTGCTGCGCGGTCCCGAACGAGCGGCGGCGAGGGCCAGGATGCAGGTGACGCCGAGCGCCAGCAGAGCGAACAAGGTGCCGTCGAAGATAAAGTTGCGCGTCAGATTACGACCGATATCCGTCCAGCTTGGCTCGACCGGAAAATGCGCGGTGCCGACCCAGCTCGCAACGTGCAAGAGTACTTCGCAGACGACGAGCAGTACGACGAGGGTAGTGGTGCGAGGCAGCGCCGAGCGTCGGCGTAGCGAGAGGAGTAGCGCCAGAGCCAATCCGACGGCGACCGCGACAAGGCTATCGATGAGAAAAAGGTCCCTGGCCAAGGTCAGCTTGGCGACAAAGCCCGGGCCGACGAAATTGCCGGCAAGGTCCGGCAGCGGAAGCGCGCGCTCTGCGTAGCCGTAGAGCTTGGTAAAAGCATCGTGATTCTGCAGCGGGAAGAACCGCCGGGAAGGGAGGACCAGATCGCGGTAGAGCCAGGCCAGCCCCAGAGTGGTCAGCAGGCTTTGCAATGCGCCCAACAACAGGGCTGCCAGAAGCGCGGAAGCGATTCGATTGCCTAGGATCTTCATCTTGCTTCAGCGAACTCCGGCGGGGATATCCTCATGATGCTCATACACTACCATGGCAGGATCCAGACTGGTGATCAGCAGCCTCGGCAGCCAGCGACGCCGCTGGAACGTCGCGACGCGCCGGTAGCCGAGTTCTTCGGCTTCGAGCTGCTCGAGGAAGGCTAGCCGTTCGGGGACCTCCAGCATCATTCCCCGGCCATCGCGCCAGTCCGGGTTGGGCACCATCGTGATTCCTTCACGGGCCTTGCTTGACAGGACGACATAGTCGGGCGCGCGGCGCTGCAATGCCGCGGTCGAGACCTCATCGAGCGGCGGTTTCGAGACGCCGGGTTGGCGGCGCCAGCGCGGCAAGTAAGTCCAGGACTGATAGACCTCCACGCGCTTGCCGCCTTCCAGATGGGGCTGCATCCATTGCTCGCAGCGGTAGCGCGAATCGCCAATCAGCATGGCCAAGACTTCTCCAGAATACAGCAGGGCGCTTAGGATTAGCAGTACCGTTGCGACGCGTGCCCATTTCGGTCCGCGCCAGGTGCGCGCCAAGGCGACGCCGGCGGGGATAGCAAGAAGAAGCGAGATCGGTAACAGATAACGGATCTCCACTTGTTTGAGGATTCGCACGGAACTTGCGTAATAACCCAGCATGCAAGCGGCGAGATACATCAGGGAACGGCGACTCCGCGTGGCAAGCATGACCAACCCGGCCAAAGCCAGCAGCACGACGATCGGTCCCCAGGAGGCAATAACGACCTGGACGGCTTCCGCGCCATGGGCCACTTCGTCACGCAAGGTCCACTCGCTCGACATGTCGAGCGGAAACTCGTAGGGCGCATAAGCGGCCCTCAGCGCCGGATCGAGCGTATGCGTGAGAAAGCGCCAGCGATGCACGATGCCGC